>CAIXTV010000034.1 GCA_903922465.1 uncultured bacterium | reverse complement strand
CACCTTGCGACTTGCTAATGCTTCGGACACGACCCCGCGCATAAGGGACTTGCACCCTCTGGAAAAATTATTTTCCACCCACGGTGATATCTGTTAAAATACTTGTACATTTGCATTTAAAAACAGAGCTTTCGGTGGGTGGGCTCTGCTCATGCAGGGCACACACAGAAGATTTACAAAATTTTTTTATTGGGGCGACTTCGCTTAATTGTTAGCGTCTGCGGACAACCCCAATAAAAAAACTTCGTAAATCTTCTAAACGTTGTATGCAAGCCGAAAAAACATACTGCACGAAATGAAACATGAAATTAAAATAGAGCCGACGCACAAAGCAAGAGTGTTGCAGCCCGTCCCTGCAAGCATCGCTTCGCTGCAACACACTTGCTTTCTTTGCCAACGCTCGACTAAAACATTGTGATTATGAAACTTAAAATCATTATTGATAACGACTTGGAAGAATTATTCGGAAAGATGTCGTATAATACATTTGAAAAAATAACAATAAATAATAGACCAATTTTGATTGAAAATGAGTATTTTCATTTAGGCAATCCATACAAAGGACAAATTATTATACAAGTTGACAGAAATATTGTTGAAGATGGCAACAACTTATACCTCCATCAGTCTGGAAAAGATTTATTTTTCAGTGATTTAGATTTTATCGAACTTTAAATATTATTGAAAATGAAATTATTATCAAGAAAACAAATTACCGTTATCACTTTTTTATTTCTTGCCAGTATTCCTTTTGCGCAATCGCAAAACCTGTATCAAAATGAATGCACTGAAATAGGTAATGATGGCCATATCACTTTGAAAATTTGGAATCCAGACAAAGGAAAGAGATATAAAATAGATGATGCTCAAAAAGATGCAATTAGAGTTATTTTATTCAATGGAATTGCATCAAACGAAAAATGTATTGGGCAAAAGCCATTGCTTCAAAATGAAAAAGAAAAAACTAATTTTGAGAAAATTTCAAAAGACTTTTTTAAAACAAAAGGCAATTGGCAAACCTACATTCATTCATCAAACCTTGAAAATGCTATACCAGATAAGGTTGGAGAAAAAAACTGGAATCTTTACCAGATTACAGTTAACAAAACTATGTTAAAAAAATATCTCGGAGAACAAGAAATCATTAAACCCATAAATACAGGATTTTAAGATGAAAAAAATTAAAATAACTTTATTCCTTTTCTTTGCTGGTTTCTGTTTAAATACTGTTTTTGGTCAAGCCAAAAAGCCAACATTGATGATACTACCGAGTGATAACTGGTGTAATCAGCGGTATTTTATGACTGAATATGATAATCAGGGAACTAAAGTAAAAATTCCTGATTACAAACTTGCTTTTCAGGAAGATACCGAACTGGGTCAGGTAATCAGTAAAATAAGTTCCTTAATGGCCGATGAAGGATTTCCTTTAAAAAATGCCGAACAGGAATTGAAAAACATAGAAGCAAGAAGGGCTGAAGATAATATGACAATGAGCAGAACCAGTGGTTCTTCAATTTCAGAAAGTCCTTTGGATGTGCTTAAAAAAACTGCCAAAGCAGATATTTTAATTCAAATTTGGTGGAAGGTCAATAAAACAGATAAAGGGAAAGCGCTATCATTTACACTTGAAGCTTACGACTCATACACAAGTAAATTAATTGCATCTTCGACAGGTACAGGTAAACCATCAGATGATATTGTTCCAGTTCTTTTACTAGAGGCAGTTTCTCAAAATATCAATCCATTTTTAACCCAACTTCAAAATTATTTTAACGATATGTTTGAAAATGGAAGGGAAATTATATTGACGGTTAAAAGATGGGATAGTTGGGATTATTACCTTGACGATGAAATTAATGGTAAAGAAATTACAGATTATATTAATGACTGGATGAAATCTAATTCTTTAAATGGCAGGTATAACTTGTCGGATGCAACTGAAAATTTTATCCGCTTTGAGCAGGTGCGCATACCTATATATGATAAAAATAACCAATCGATGGATGCCAGGGATTTTGCAAATGAATTAAGAAAGTACCTAAGGGGTGAACCCTTCAACTTTGATATAAAACTTATGACCAGAGGTTTGGGGGAAGCAATAATAATTTTAGGAGAAAAATAAAGCCATGAAAGCAATACTTACTTTATTAATAATTGTTTTACCTTTTGTCGGTCACTCACAAAATTCAGTAAAACCAGATGATTTTGGAAGAATAGTGTTAAATACATATATCTCTGACAAAATAGATATCCCAACAGAAGCAAGAAATTTGCTTGATACTAAATTGACCCAAATTGCATCTAATAATGGTATGGGTGGAAGTTCTGTGAACGAACGATTCATTATAACTGCAAATGTTAATATTGGCACAAAAGATATTATTCCGGGCCCACCAAAAATGATTGCCCAGAACGTTGACGTAACCTTTTTTATTGGTGATGCAATTGAAAATACAATATTTTCTAATATCACAATTTCATTAAAAGGAGTAGGCACTAATGAAAACAAAGCACTTATTGAAGCTTTTAAACGAATAAATGTAAATGATAACCGTTTTGCAACATTCATTGAAACCGGTAAAAATAAAATTATAAATTACTATGCTTCAAAATGTGATTTTATAATTAAGGATGCAATGACATTAACTAAACTTGAAAAATATAATCAAGCCATTTATACTCTATCACTTGTGCCGGAGGTTTGTCAGGATTGTTATTTTAAATGCCTTGATACTTTAACCTATATTTATCAAATAAAAATAGACATAGAATGTGAAAAAGCATTTCATAATGCCAAAACAATCTGGGCTTCAAGTTTGAATAAAGAAGGAGCCCAAAAAGCAGGTGAAATCTTAGCTTCAATTCATCCATCGTCAAAATGTGTTAATGATGCAAACAACCTTATAGCAGAGATAGACAAAAAACTGAAGGAGGATGAGAAAAAAGAATGGGATTTTATGATGAAACAATATGAGGATAATCTTGCTCGTGAAAAAGAATTGTTAGCAATGCAAAAAGAACAAAATGCGAGAAACTACGAGTTGGAACAACAACGAATTTCCTCATATAGGTCAATTGCAATAGAGTATGCTAAAAACCAACCCAAAACAGTAACTTATAATAACATTTATTGGAGATAATTATGAAAACACAAAATTTATTTAGAGGCGTTTTAATTCTTTTTTCAGTTTTTTATTTAACCCCGCTTTTTGCTCAAACTGAAAGTAAAGTTGCCATAATAACAGTTTCAGGTTCTGGCAAAACTCAGGATGAAGCAAAACAAAATGCCTTACGAAATGCAATTGAACAAGCATTTGGTACATTTATTTCATCAAATACGCAAATATTAAATGATGAATTGATAAAGGATGAAATAGTATCGGTTTCAAGTGGTAATATTCAGGAATATACAGTTCTTTCCGAAGTACAAACATCAGATGGTTACTGGTCAAATACAGTTAAAGCTAAAGTTGCCATTGATAAACTAACTTCTTTTTGTGAGAGTAAGGGAGTAAATGTTGAATTTAAAGGGGCATTATTTTCATTAAATGTTAAGCAGCAAATCCTTAATGAGGAAAATGAAAAATCGGCAATAAAGAATATGTGTAAGGTATTGAAAGATATAAGTGAAAAATCATTTGATTACCAGATTTCAGCAGAAGAGCCTACCTCTTTGGGCAATAATAATAATTGGAAAATTCCGATTACTATTACAGCCACTACAAATGCGAATTTTAAAACAATGTCGGATTATTTGTTAGCAACTTTAACAGGTATATCTTTAACTCCTGAAGAAGTAAGTAATTATTCAAAGTTAGGTAAAGATTATAAAACTATTGTTTTATGTCCTTTAGGTTATGAACCACAGGCGAGAAATAAAAAAAGTAAAAAGAGCGAAACAATTAATTATTCCTCCAAATTAATATATTTGAGAAATGATGAATCATTGAATGCGTTACATGACTTTATAGCATTCTTCAAAAAATCTTTGTTAAATTTTGCTGTTGCAAATGAAATAAGGAATATACAAGGGGAGGATCTTCTTAATTTTTACTACCTTGAGTTAAAGAGTTCAAATTTTTACCCAGTATATTCTAAAGCAGGAGGTGGCGGTTATGGCTTGTATAAAGTATATAATCGAGAGATATATAAGCCTTCTAAAGATGTTGATTTTAATACTTGGTGCAAATTAAATGAACTATCTTTTGGTGATCCTCAATATTATAGTGATAGCAGGTTTTTCCCTTTCTTAGCTGAAATAAATGAAAATTCAGTTTTAGGAAAGTATGGTCAAATTGATCTTGTTATTTCCTTCTGGTTATTTAATAGTGGATATACTGCAGCAATACTATCATACGAAGATAAATTGACTTTAGACCAGCTAAGTAAAATTTCAGGTTATAAAATAACTCCAAGAATAGGAGGTTCAGAAGTTGATCAGGATGGGAATATCTTTAAAACTGCATATGTCGGCTCTCAAAGATGGATGGCGCAAGACCTAAATGTAACTCATTTTTCAAACGGTGATCCTATTCAAGGGATATTATATCGAGAACCTGAAAAATGGATCGCATCAAAAGATGCAGCATACACTATTATGATTTCTGGTTCATATTATAAAGTTTATAATTGGCACACAATCGCAGATAATAGAAATGTTTGCCCAAGCGGATGGCATGTACCATCAGAAGCAGAATGGGACATATTGGTTGACTTTTTGGGAGGTACGGAAATTGCCGGTGGAAAACTGAAAGCTATAAAAGATGAAAGGTCTAATAATTATTTGTGGAATAATCCAAATAAAAATGACATAAATGAATTCAATTTCTCATCAGAACCAAATGACTACAGAGATGGCTGGGGTGAAGTGCATTATAATGATGGTACTAATGCTATTTATTGGATTAAAACGAATTTGAACTCATCCAACTCAGGTAAATCAGCAATTATTTCAAATGATGCTTCAAAATTAACAATTGGTTCTGCTAATGCTCATTCTGGTTTGGCTATTAGATGTATTAAAGATTAAATCTAAATCATGATATTATGTTTATAAAATTCAGGTCAATTATTATTGGAATCATTTTAATTTGTAGTATTCAGAGCTGTTTTAGTCAAGGTTTTAATGAGGATAAAACAGCATTATCAAATTTTATAAAACGAATGTATAACTCAGCACCCTTTGAAGGAGTAAAAGTTATCAATGATTACGACCATCAGTATTTTATTTCTGTAATTTCTTTAGAAAGTGCGAAATATACAAGTCCAAGTACCATGAACAGGGTTGCTCAGGTAAAAGCACAGCAACAAGCCAATACTTTTTTCAATGGTTCTACTATTTCTTCTGATTTGGTCATCAAAACAACCGAAACAAAAGATAGTACATCAACGAAATCAACAGTTGAAATGATTGAATCAATCCGAGAAAGTTCTGTCGGTTTTGTACAAGGAATGGAGCTGCTTACAAACTTCGATACGGAGGAAGGTAAACGAATGGTTTTTATTTACTACAGGGAAATGAAAGAGGAGAAAAAATAATTTTCATTTTTTCTGTCGTTTTTGGTTTTTGAGAGTATTTATTAAAAAATACAAATTATGGAAGAAATTACAATTGGGCAACTTGCTGATAAAGTCTTATTTAGACAAGTAAATGGCATTGTTTTTAAAGATGTTACTTTAGAATATGCTACCCAAAAGATTAAAGGAATTAAAAAGGAAGTCGTAAGTTTTGGTATAAGTGATAATATTTTCAATGATTATATTGAAATATATTTAACAAAAAGCAGTGAGTTTGATTTAATAATAATAAATATAGATGCTGAATATTTAGAGGAATATAAAAGATATAGAGTTTTACATCTTATTACGACACTATTTAAAGATGAGAATCTAATTTCTATTCGTGATTATTTAAAAGAAAAGTATTAATCGACATGAATGTTATTGAAACAAATGACATAAACAACAAGAAATGTTTATTCCAGTACATAGTTGAATATGGAGATGAATTGCATCCTAATGAAATTACATTTAAGGTTTATTCAATCCCTGTAGATGAATTAAAATGGTTTACTTATAGGTTGAAAATCATTGATGACACTTTTGCAAAAAGTGAGTTGTTAGATAACAATGGAAATGAGGCGTTTAAAAGGAAGGGTATTCCAGAAAAAATTATTGAAATCGCTTCAAAAACTTTACAAAGAAATATTAGTTCAAGCCCTATTACATTCAATCCGGGTAATTACTTAGTCCCTTCAGCAAAGAAAGCATGGGAGAGGTTGCTTAAACAAAACACTAAAGTTAAATTTAACAAAACCTATGATTGTTTTATCTTAGAATGGAATTAGCTTAAAATGAACTATTATATTGAATATTTAACTGATGCAGATAGAATTTCTGGCCCATATTGTAAATATCGTAATGAAATAGAAAACCTTACTAATAGAGTTTGTTCTAAGAACATCAATGAACTAATAGAAAACATAGGCAAAATATCATCAGATAATGAACCTATTATTATAACTATATTCGCTCACAGCTACACAGGTCAAGATAAAAAAGGTTCGGAAATCTGTGGTTTAGTTTTAGGTAATTCTTATGATAATTTTATCTCATGGCAGGTAATTATTAAAAAAGTTAATGTTTGTAGGTCTAAATATCCTTTAATTTTAAATTTACTGACTCCATGTAACAGTCAAAAAATATTAGACTTCATAAGTGACAATGATACAATTGATAAGATTTGGTATTCAAAAATAGAAAGTCCTACTATCCGTTATAGCATCATATTGGCTGAAGAATTTCAAAATTTTAATCAGTTCTGCAATGACATTTTATCTGATGAGGAAATGAACAATTATGGTGAATATGTTAATTAAACTACCATCCCTTCTGCTGCAAGGCACATTGGCAAAACGCACAAAACCAACGCTACAACCAAATTTTGCCAAAGAGCCTCCCAGCCCGTCCCGCTATATAGCCAGAATCGATAGTACTGAAATTAATGATTATAAATATAGAGATGAAAAACGGCCAGCATACAATTGAGTAGACGGCTCCGCCAGTAATTAGCTGACGGAGTGCGCCTCTCACACCACTGTACGTACGGGTCTCGTATACAGCGGTTCATTAAGATGCGGAGCAACTTTTTCGTAGTAAGATAATAAAGCTTCGTACCCTCTT
>CAIXTV010000033.1 GCA_903922465.1 uncultured bacterium | reverse complement strand
ACTTATATATGATTATTTAAAGGTCGATGATGATTTTTTAGAATGACAAGATGATTTAATAAGACTCATATACCAATTCTGGAAAACTAATAATGAATATCTCAAGACTTACGTGGGTTTTTGAATTATAAAATATGGGTCATAGCCCTAAAAGTCTATTAGGTTATACTTTCCTATCAATTCCTTTCTGATGTAATAAGAACCAAAACCTATGAGGTTTTCAAAACCTGTTAGGTTTTCCAATCAAATAAAATTCCAAAAAGCTAAAAGCCTAAAAGCCTAATAGTCTAAACGCCTTCTTGGGTCTTGGGTCTTCTTTCAAGAAGTCAACTAGTCTATACGTCCCTATCAATTCCCTTCTGATGTAATTAGAACCAAACCTGGTAGGTTTTCCTAATAAAATAAAATTCCAAAAAGCTAAAAGTCGAATAGTCTAAATGCCTGTTCCCCAACTCATAACTCATAATTCATAACTCATAACTCCCCCCCCCCTTGGGGCTTAGAATTTGAAATTTCACTCATTAGACTTAAAAAACGTCGATGTTCCGATATTTTTTTTAATTTCGACACCTTAAAACTAAAACCAAATTTTATGAATTCACAAGAAAACAGCACCAAGGTATTGCCCGAAAATGCTTATCGCGAATTAAAAGAAGGGGAAGAATACATTCCTGTAATGCAAGCTAAGCATACTTATCCCGAAATTACCAGCTGGTCGGTAGGTATGGGATTGTTGATGGCCGTCATTTTCTCCGCTGCGGCTGCCTATTCAGGCTTAAAAATCGGTCAGGTTTTCGAAGCCGCCATTCCAATCTCTATTATTGCAGTTGGCGCATCAACTGCCTTTAAAAAGAAAAATGCATTGGGTCAAAATGTAATTATTCAGTCTATTGGAGCAAGTTCAGGTGTAATTGTGGCTGGAGCTGTATTTACCATTCCTGGTCTATACATTCTTCAGGCAAAATACCCCGATATTCAAGTAGATTTCTGGCAAATATTTTTTTCCTCACTCTTGGGTGGATTTTTAGGGATATTATTTTTAATCCCCTTCCGTAAATATTTCGTCAAAGACATGCATGGGAAGCTCCCTTTCCCCGAAGCCACTGCCACCACCGAAATACTTATGACAGGTGAAAAGGGTGGAAGTCAGGCGAAATTATTAATAGTAAGCGGACTTATTGGTGGTATTTTCGATTTCTGTTTCTCTTCATTTAAATTATGGAGTGAAGTCATTACTACCCGCGTCATTCCTGCAGGGGCAGTTTTAGCCGACAAAGTTAAAATGGTTTTCAAATTCAATGTAAGTGCATTGATATTTAGCTTTGGTTATCTGGTTGGATTACGATTTTCATTAATCATTGCGGTAGGTTCAATGCTTTCGTGGTTTGTATTTATTCCTTTGGTGAATGAAGTTGGTAACATTGTCGCTACTTTAGGTGGAGGTGTAAACCCTTTTGCCGACCTTTCTGCAGAAGCTATTTTCAGAGCCTATGTTCGCCCCATTGGTATTGGTGCAATTGCAATGGCGGGTATCATTGGCATCATTAAATCATCAGGAGTTATTGTAAGTGCCTTTAAACTTGCTATTGGTATGGGTTCGAAAACACATGCTGAAGCAAAAGTAGAACGTACACAAAAAGACCTTAAAATGTCTTTTGTTATGTTATTTCTCTTCCTAACTTTAGTTGCCGTTTTTGTATTTCTAATTTTTGGAGTTCAAATAACCTTGGTACAATCCCTCGTTGCCTTACTAACGATATTTATTATCTCATTTCTATTTACCACAGTGGCGGCAAATGCCATTGCCATAGTTGGAACCAACCCTGTTTCGGGTATGACTTTAATGACCCTTATTTTATCATCCGTTGTGCTGGTTTCTGTTGGATTAAAAGGATGGCAGGGGATGGTTAGCTCGTTAATTATTGGAGGGATAGTTTGTACAGCTTTATCTATGGCAGGAGGTTTCATCACCGACCTTAAAGTAGGTTATTGGTTAGGAACTACGCCAGCAAAACAACAAACCTTTAAATTCTTAGGAACTTTAGTCTCAGCAGCAACTGTTGGAGCTGTAATTTTCATTCTTAACAAAGCCTATGGTTTTGTTCCCTCACCCGAACATAACGAACCCATGACGGCACCACAGGCAAATGCCATGGCTGCCATCATTGAACCATTGATGTCTGGCACAGGCGTTAGTTGGGTGTTGCTTTCGATAGGAGCGGTCATTTCTATATTAATCAACTGGTTGAAAATTTCCCCTTTAGCTTTTGCTTTGGGAATGTTTATCCCTTTAGATTTAAATACACCTTTAGTTGTAGGAGGTTTGCTAAATCATTGGTTTAATAAAAGCACTAAAAACGAAAAACTTAATACTGCCCGTTCTAACCGTGGTATTTTAATAGCCTCTGGTTTCATTGCAGGAGCTGCATTGTTTGGAGTAGTAGGAGCATTCCTTTTATTCTTTAATGTAAAACTCGATACTCATTTATGGTCGGAAGATGCTAGTGGAGCTCAAATTCTTGCTTTGGCGGCTTTCTTAGCTTTGATAGGGTATTTTATTTGGGAATCCTTCCGTGCAAAACAAGACGACTAATTGAAAAAAATAAATAATTAAACGATTACTCCAGATTATAGAATAATGATATTGAGAGTTGGAACTCCAGGTTTGTAACAAAAAGAAAGTAATAAATTACACTAAACATTAATAAGAGCGTCATTGCGAGGAGGCACGACGAAGCAATCTATAAACACAAAGATCGCTTCTCTGCGCTTGCAATGACGGTCTCAACCCTTACTAAGAGTTCTCAAATCATGTATAATCAATAATAAAATGTCATTAGTAGGTGATACGACCAAGCTATCTCAATGAATAATCTCTATCAAAAATAAATAATATCAAAATGAAAAATATAATTCTCGAACGATTTTTAAAATATGTATCTATCGATACTCAATCAGATGAAAACTCTGAATCATGCCCAAGCACTCAAAAACAATTCAATTTAGCCAATGTGCTTAAAGAAGAAATGATTGCAATGGGTCTGTCTGATGTAAGCCTTGATGAAAACGGGTATTTAATGGGTTTCTTGCCTGCAAACACCACTAAAAAGATACCTAGCATTGGCTTTATTTCTCATATGGATACCAGTCCTGACATGCCGGGCGTAAATATTAAGCCCAAAATAGTTCAATGTTACGATGGCAGAGACATACTTTTAAATCAGGAAAAACAAATCGTTTTATCTCCAACTGATTTCCCTGAAATATTAGATTATGTTGGAAAAACAATCATTACAACTGATGGAACCACTCTCCTTGGAGCTGATGATAAAGCAGGAATTGCTGAGATATTAACTGCGATTGAATTTTTAACAACACATCCAGAAATTCTTCATGGAAAAATCTGTGTAGGTTTCACTCCTGATGAAGAAATCGGTAGAGGCGTCGATCGCTTTGATGTTAAGAAATTTAATGCCGATTTTGCCTACACTATGGATGGTGGCGCATTAGGAGAATTAGAATATGAAAACTTTAATGCGGCTTCTGCCAAAGTTTCTATTCAGGGAAGAAATATACATCCTGGGTATGCAAAAGGCAAAATGATTAATGCTCTTTTGGTGGCTATGGAGTTTAATAGTTTGCTGCCAGTTAATGAAAGACCTGAGTTTACGCAGGACTATGAAGGGTTTTATCATCTAGTTAAAGTTGAAGGAAATGTTGAGCACTGCTCTATTCAATATATCATACGCGATCACGACCGTGCAAAATTCGAAAAGAAGAAGGTGTTCATTCAACATGCAGTTCAATATATCAACCAATGCTATCTTGAAGGAACCCTTACTTTAGAATTAAAAGATCAGTATTATAATATGAAAGAAATGGTCGAACCGGTTTATCATGTTGTTGAAACTGCCAATACGGCTATGGAAATGCTGGGAGTTAAACCTAAAATCATCCCTATTCGTGGAGGAACCGATGGAGCAAGACTTTCTTTTATGGGATTACCTTGTCCAAACATATATGCAGGCGGACATAACTTTCATGGTAAATACGAATATGTTTGCTTGGAAACTATGGAAAGTGCATCAAAAGTTATTTTAAAAATAATCGAACTATATTCAGCTAAATCTTAAATAAGTAAATATTTGAAACTAAGTAAAATCAATAAGAAGTCGGTCAGAAAAATTTTTAATCCAATCAGGATTATTAAAGCCGTAAGAATTCAAAAGAAATCAAAGAAAAACCCCGATAGATGTAGAAATGATGCCCAACTAAAGTTTTATTCTTCGGTATTCTGTAGCGATTATTTACATTATGGATACTTTAAGGATGTCAATACCGACCCTGCTGATATAAGTTTTAATGACTTTCATCAAGCTCAAGTTGATTATGCTTTACAGTTTGTCGACCATATTGAATTAAAAGACTTGCCTATTCTGGATATTGGTTGTGGAATGGGTGGCTTAACGAATTTATTTTATGAAAAAGGATTTAAAGCGTATGCTCTTACTCCTGATTTGCATCAAGTTGATTATATTAAAGCGAAATGTCCTAACATCCCTGTCATAGGGACAAAGTTCGAAGAAATAGATTCTGTTAAATACCAAAACTACTTTGGTACTCTCATTACTTCCGAGTCACTTCAGTATCTTCACCTAGAGCATTCTTTAGACCTAATGAATAAGCTTCTGGTAAAAGAGGGCACTTGGTTGGTGTGTGATTATTTCCGCAAGGGTGAGTCTCACGAGAAATCAGGTCATAATTGGGATTACTTTTCTCAAACTATTGCGAAGAATGGTTGGACAATAATATCCGAAACTGACATAACCTTAAACGTTGCGGTTACTTTAGGATATGCTTATGAATTCTGCAAAAGAATAGGGCTCCCTTTGTATGAGTTTATTATTGGGAAAATCAAACTAAAGCAAGCAGGGTTTTCTTATCTAGCAAATGACTTACTTGAAAACATCGACCAAAATCTTCATTCTGGAATTGAAGTTGTAAAGCCCCAACGTTTTATTGATGAGAAGAAATATGTTTTTCTAATAATTAAAAGGACTGTCGATTGTAGTTAAAACTTACAATAGTTCAATTGTTGGGTCCCAGTAAAGACTTTTAAAATTGACTATTTTATCTTCGACCACTTCTACTCCTTCACTTTCGAGAAGTTGCTGCATTAATTCGGGTCCTCCAAAATGATGTTTTCCGGTTAGCAATCCGTTTCTGTTGACTACTCTGTGAGCAGGCACCTGATTTGTTATGGTGAGGCAAGCATTCATGGCCCATCCAACCATACGAGATGAAGATTTGGCTCCAAGATAAGATGCAATAGCTCCATAACTCGTCACCCTTCCATAAGGGATTAGCATGGCTACTTCATACACCTTTTGAAAGAATGAATCATCCTTCATTACAATCGAAATTTCAAATAATGTATAGCTATTCCCTGGTCAACGAACATCTTTTCGTAAAAGGTCTGTATGTTTCTTATAGGGCTATTTAAAAGTGATTGATTAGAGTATATATCATTGTGCTTTTCTATCAACTGATGCTTTTCAGATTCAATAATCGCAAGAGTGTAGTCGAAAAGAACCAAATTGTCTGTTTTAAGGTGAATGATACCTCCTAGTTTCATTATGTTAGCATAACGTTTTAAAAACATAGGAGAAGTTAATCTTTTTCTGGCTTTAGATTTTTTAAGCTGAGGGTCAGGAAAGGTTATCCATATTTCATCTACTTCATTCTGACCAAAGCATTTTTCAATCCAATCAATTTGAACCCTTAGAAAAGCAACATTCTTCATGTTCGAATCATTTGAAGTTTTGGCACCTCGCCAAAGTCGTGCCCCTTTTTTATCTATTCCAATAAAGTTTCTTTTGGCATTGACTTTAGCCAGTTCAACTGTATATTCTCCTTTTCCACACCCAATTTCAAGAGTAATATCCTGCCCATTCTTGAAAAATGATTCATCCCATAAGCCTTTCATTGGAAATGAGTTTTGTTCTTCGTGCAGAAATGCGGGTTGGAAAACATTGGGGAAAGAATTGTTTTCTTCGAATTTCGCTAATTTGTCTTTTCCCATAATCTATTTATTTTGTTATCCATGCCTCGGTTGGTCCCTTTTCTTTAATGGCAGTGAGGGCTGCTTCGGCTTCTTCTTTAGTTGAATAAACACCGTAACTTACTTTGTAAAACCCATTGTTGTTGGTTCCACATATAATCCCATTAGGATATCCTTTTTCTTTAAGTTGTTTAATGGCTTTTTGGGCGTTACTTTCTTCTTTATAACATCCGTAAATTATATAATACACTTCCGTTTTATTATTAACATCAGACGTATCAAGGGTGTTAGTGTCTTGTGTTATTTGATTCGTGGCCGACTTATTGCTTATTACCAAAGTGTCTTTAGTCGGAATTGGTGTTTGGTTTTTACTTCCAAATATTTGATTATAAATATCAAAATAATATAAAGCAAATGCAAAGAAGCCAATGAAAATAATTGAAATGATAAGCCATATAAATCCTTTGGTTAACTTCCTTTTCTTTTTCTTTATTGGAGGTTCTGCCTTGTTGTTTCTTCTAATAAAAGATGTTTTAAACTCACTGAGGCCATAATTCTTTGCATTAAATGAAGCGTTTATATCCGCAGTGAATAATATACTATTCCCTTGCGAAATGAAAGTGCCCAAATCTTTAACTTCACATTTCTTTTCAGTATTTAACTTTTCAGTAATATGTTGGATAAAGCTTTTAATTGCTGTTTCAGCCTTTTTAGATGTAACTGAAAAAGATGAACTCATAGCGTCAATAAGCAAGCTGTCATTTGCTCTTTTGTCAAAAATAAAGCTGATGTTTCGGGTAGGAGGGGAGAAGGAATGCTCAACAGGATGAATGTAGGAAGGCTTTTCTTCACATTTGAAAACTCCAAATCCATTTAAAGTTAAAATTTCATGAGTGTTAAGCCATTCGGCTATCCATTTCCCAGTTAGCATTAATATTAAAGGTTTAAGTTTTTAATATCTTCGGGGGTATCTATTGAAATACTTTCCAAAGTGGTTTCTGCTACTTTAATAGCAAATCCGTTTTCAAGCCAGCGAAGTTGTTCTAAGCTTTCAGCTTTTTCAAGTATGCTTATTGGTAGCAATGAAATCTTTTTTAAAACCGAAGCTTTGTATGCATATATTCCAATATGCTTAAAGAAATCGGAATTTTCTATCCATTTATTTTGCTCAAAATCCCGTATAAATGGAATAGCCTGACGGCTGAAATAAAGAGCTTCCCCATTTTTGCTTTTTACAAGTTTAACTACATTAGGATTTTGCAATTCCTCAATAGTTGAAATCTTCTTTGTAAGTGTTGCTATCTCTGTTTTATCATCATTAAAACAATTGCATATTAAATCAATCTGAAGAGGATCGATAAATGGTTCGTCTCCCTGTATATTAATGATGATATTATCAATGGCAATATCAAAATTCAATTGCTTTTCATAAGCTTCAAGACATCTGTCTGTTCCTGTTTTTGCATGCGGGGAAGTCATAATGACTTTCCCGCCAAAACCCAATACATGTCTTTCTATCCTTTCATCCTCGGTTGCTACATAAACAGCAGTAAGTGAAGTTGCCTTCTTGGCTTGTTCATAAACTCGCTGAATCATAGTCTTACCCGAAATATCAATGAGAGGCTTTCCCGGGAATCGGGTTGAACCAAAACGGGCAGGAATAATACCAATGAAATTCATATACCTTAAGCTTTCACCTGAAATTTAGAATAAACCATGTATCTCAGCATTGATTCTTTCAATCACATGGCCTAAATCTTCAGGGTTTTCCGAAAATTTAATAGTGTCCACATCAATTATTAATAGCTTCCCCTTGTCATAATCAGAAATCCAGTTATCATAACGATCATTTAATGATTTTAAATAATCGAGACGAATTGAGTTTTCATATTCTCTTCCACGTTTCTGGATTTGAGTTACCAAAGTAGCTACATCTGCTTTTAAATAGATTAATAAATCAGGTGGTTGAAGAAAGCTGCTCATAAGTTCGAACAAAGATTGATAGTTATCGAAATCTCTAGAACTCATTAAGCTCATATCATGTAAATTGGGAGCAAATATCTTTGCATCTTCATAAATGGTACGGTCCTGGATTACATTTTTCCCCGATTTACGGATGTCAATAACCTGACGGAACCTACTGTTTAGAAAATAGATTTGTAAATTGAATGACCATCTTTGCATATCATCATAAAAGCTTTGAAGGTATGGGTTGGTATCAACATCTTCATAATGAGGTAGCCAATTGAAATGCTTAGATAATAAACCGGTCAAGGTGGTTTTTCCTGAACCAATATTTCCTGCTATTGCGATATGCATAATAGTTTTTTTTTGCTTTTAAAATTGAATGAATATTGTATTAGTGAAAATCAAGATTAATCTTCGATGTTAGGTTTTTCTAAACCATAGCCCATTTTTTTGTCTTCAGCTTTTAACAAGAATGCGAAAATAAGAGCAAGTACACCAAATCCCGCAAATATTAGCATTGGGATTTGATAATTATAAGTCGTAACACTACTTCCATCGGCTGTAATTTTAGTTCCTGTAATACACCATTTGTCAAGTACCCAACCAATCAATAAAGGAACTCCCATTAAGCCCCAGTTTTGCACCCAAAAGATTAAAGAATAGGCTGTCCCTAATTGTCTATCAGGAATAATTTTTGGAACCGAAGGCCACATTGCCGATGGGACTAAAGAGAATCCAATACCTAGAATTATCATCAAAATGAAAGCCATGTATGATTCGTTAATAAAAGGAACAGCAAATAATAAATGAACGCCTAAGATTATTAAGGACCCTATGATCATTATAGTTGCCCCTCTTCCCTTTTTATCATAAATACTTCCAAAAAGAGGAGTAAATAATATAGTCCCAAAAGGAAGTAATCCCGGGATTAATCCTGCCCAATCATCAGCAACCCCAAATTTATTGGTCATGAGATTGGTTGCATACTTAAGGAAAGGGAAAACTGCTGAATAAAACAAAACACATAAAATGGCGATATACCACCATCCTTTATTCTTAAGGATACTAAAAATGTCACTAGTTTTAAATTCTTCTTCCGCAACATAAGTTTCGTCGGCCATAGTGGATTCATGCAAGGAAACATCAAGTTTTTTATCAGAAATATTATAAATAATAAAAGCTATCAGACCAATGCATAGTAGAACCAAACCAAAAAGGACGGGAACAGACACATTTCCAAAAACCTGAGAGACTGGAAGAGCTGTAGATATCGCCAAGCCTGTTCCAATTCTTGCAATGGATACCTGAAGACCCATAGCAAATGCCATTTCGTGTCCTTTAAACCATTTTACAATAATCTTGGATACGGTAACTCCGGCAATTTCAACTCCAACTCCAAAAATAGCATATCCAATTGCAGCCATCATTACCTGAGCTTTCCATCCAAAGATAATAGCTCCATCCAGTGAATGTGTTGAAATAGCCCAATATTTTAATGCAGTTCCAGCAACCATAACTGCTGCTGCTCCAGTGCCAGTAAAACGAATGCCTTTTTTATCGAGAATGATTCCACCTATAATTAAAAAGAAAAGAAACACATTAAACCATCCGTAAGCACTTGTGAAGAAACCGTATTCTGTGCTGTCCCAATGCAATTGCTTTTCTAGCATTTCCTGTAAGGGGGCCATGGCATCGGCTAAATAATATCCGGCAAACATGGTGAAAGAAACAATGAGCAAGGCAGTCCATCGTGCAGCTTTTGAATCTCTGAGTACTTTTCTGATGTGTTCAGTCATTATAAATATATTTAAAGTTTGTATCGCAAAAGTAAGGAAATTTCAATTCAACGGATGATGAACATGAAAATACTTTTAATTTTGCATAAATTTTAAGTTTAATTTTGAAATGCAGAAATCTACAATGCATATTTTAAAAGTAGTTTTCAATTATTAATTTTAATTTTCTCTTTGTTGATTCTAAGGGAAATTAAGTTCCCCTTATCAGCATATCTTACTCAGTAATAAGAACTGTAAATTTCGTCTGAGTAAAACTTAGTAATTTGATAAAGATAATTTAGTTTAGGCAAACATTTGTGTTTCTTAAAGAATGGAAGTGTTTAGAAAATGTGAATGAAGACAATAGAAATAAATATTTTTGTTGCTGGCATTATTAAAAATAAATATTTTCCTATTTCAAAACATTTCTAACGTAATTATCAAAACAATTTTAATTTTGCAGATTATACCAACTAACCAATTTTACTCCTCATGATTAAGAATAACAAGTGTTTACTAAACTTTGTTTTTGTGATTTGCCTCCTTTTTCAGTTTAATTTAAAAGCTCAAACTTTTGAGCCTGATTTTAAAGATGGGATGATTTGGTTTAAATTTAATAACAACATTCACCTTAACTTTATAATAGGGGATGGTAATGTTATAGATATTAAGAATATACCTTTTTTATCTGGGCTGATAAATACTTATAAAATTACTTCTCTTAAGCGACCCTTTAATATCAATAATGATGAAAATTTATTGCTTGTTTTTCAACTTGAATTTGATGAGTATTCTAAGATTAATGAATTGGTCAGCGATTTGAATAAAAATAAAGATATTGAATATGTCGAAAAAATTGTCAAACGTAAAGCTTTTTGGGTCCCTAACGATCCCTATTATACCTCCACTTCAAGTAGCATCAATTGGGGGTGGCATTTAGATAAAATACAGGCTGATTTAGCTTGGAATATACAACAAAGTGGGAGCTCTGCTATTAAAGTTGCCGTGGTAGATAATGCAATTTGGGCAGCCCACCCTGATTTAAGCATCACAGCTGCTAATCAGTATAATGCATCTGCAACAACTGCCGGGAATTCAGCCCCACCAACTACTATTAGTCAAACTGGAGTTTATCCTTCTAATATTGATCCTTATTTATGGTCACATGGCACTCATGTTTCGGGTTTGGTAGGAGCGAATTCAAATAATAGTTTAGGAGTTGCCTCTATTGGGCATGGAGTTACTCTTTTAGCAATACGATCTGCTGACAATAATGGTGATATGTGGACTAATGCATTGTTAGGGGGCGTGCAATGGGCTGCAAATAATGGAGCTAAAGTTATTAATATGTCTTGGGGTGGATATACCTATTCGGCAACAGAACAAAGCGTTATGAATGCTGCACATAATTATGGGGTAACATTAGTAGCTGCAGCAGGGAATAATGGTGATGGGGGAGAAGATATGGCCAATATCAATGCTATTTTATACCCTGCCAATTATGCCAATGTGATTTCAGTAGCTGCCACCAATAACGATGATAAATTAGTTGCATTTTCTGAATATGGGACATGGATAGATGTGGCTGCTCCTGGAGGGTATATCAATGAAACATATGGGGTTTCGGTTTTAAGTACAACCTATTGTCATAATATGGTAACTTCTTATGTAGGTTATTCAGCTATTACAGGATTTTACGATGTTATGCAGGGGACTTCTATGGCTTCTCCTATTGTAGCGGGTTTATGTGGGTTGATGCTTTCGAAAAACCCTGTCTTAACTCCGTCACAAATTGAAGGTTGTTTGAAAGGAGTTAATTCAGATGTGCTTACAGCTGGCTCTCATGCAATTTCTAGTGGAAATGGAAGAGTTAATGCTTATAAAGCTTTATTATGTGTTCAGGCATTGGGAGTAAATGATGAAAATGATGCTTCTGCTAGTGTTTATGTTTATCCCAATCCAACCACAGATTTTATTACAATCAATTTAAGTAATAAGGAAATGCATAAGGTCAATGTTGAAATATATGACCCTATCGGGCAGCTCACAAAAACAGCAACTTTCTTTAATTCTCAAATTATCATTGATATGACTGATATGAAAAATGGCATTTATTATATTCATATCAATTCAGGCAAATACGACACTGTAAGGAAGGTTAAGCTTCTGAAATAAATAGATGTAGTTTTAAGAATTATTGATTATTTAAGTAAGCTTAATCATTTGTTTCTCAGGCTTTATTTGGGGCTTTGAATAAATCGCTTCTGTTGGTAATTGTTTTTATGAATATACTTTCTGTCATTACTCTTACCTTTGCAGCATGAATACTACCTTATCAAAAGAAAATATATTATCCATGACAAGTGAAAACATGCAATCAATAGTGCAGAAAGCCTTGTCATTTCAAAGGATTTCAAAAGACGAAGCCCTTTTTTTATATAAGAATGCTGATGTTGGATTATTAGGTGCCGTTGCTGATGTTATTAACCGTGAAAAAAACCAAGATTTGGTGGTTTTCAACCGTAACATTCATATTGAACCAACCAACATTTGTATTTATAATTGTAAATTTTGTTCTTTTTCGGCTAATCATGGTCGGCCATCTTGGATTATGTCAGATGATGAAATTTGTCAGCTCATCGAAAAAATCAAGGATGAGGTTACCGAAGTGCACATAGTTGGAGGGGTATATAAAGAAAAATCTATATATGATTATGCAAATCTATTAAAACAGATTAAAGTAATAGCACCTAATATTCACTTAAAAGCATTTACGGCTGTAGAATTAGATTATATGTCCTCGAAAGAAGATTTGACCACAGCTGAGGGATTAAACTTTTTAAGGCAATCAGGCTTAGATTCAATTCCTGGGGGTGGGGCTGAGATATTTGAGCCTTCGGTTAGGGAGCAGATTTGTGGAAACAAAAGCACTGCGAAAACTTGGCTAAGTATACATAAAACTGCACATCAGTTAAACATCCCTTCTAATGCTACTATGCTGTATGGACATGTTGAGCAATTGGAACATCGGATAGATCATCTCGATCAACTCAGAACACTTCAAGATGAAACCCAAGGCTTTCAGGCTTTCATTCCCCTCAAATTTAAAAATCAGCATAATCAACTTGATAATATTGAAGAAACCAACATAATTGACGACTTCAAGACCTTTGCCATTTCAAGGATATATCTTGATAACATAAAAAACATAAAAGCCTATTGGCCAATGCTTGGGAAATCCATTTCGCAACTGCTACTTTCATTTGGAGTGAATGATTTAGATGGAACCATTAATGACTCTACGAAAATTTATTCTATGGCAGGAGCAAAAGAAAAAAATCCGGCAATGTCGGTCGAAGAAATTAGCAAGCTGATAATTCAGGCGAATAAAATTCCAAAAGAAAGAGATTCCTTATATAATTTTATATAGGAAGAAAAGTATCGTAACTACGTGTCAAATTCTCTAGATGCAAGCATTTTACTTTTTGAAATGCTCCTTAAATAGATATATGTTCCCCTTTGAAAGTTTGAATTTGAGATTAAGAATTTAGGTTTTTGATTAGCTAAAGATAAGCTATCTAGGCTTAACTCTATTGTATTCTCTTGCCTTTTCAATAAACTTAGCCGCAATTCTTTTTGAGAGTAAGGACGTTCCAAGCTTTTCAGGATGCCATTGCAAAGCCAGTAAAAACTGATCGTAATCTTCCTTAAATTCGAATGCTTCAATAGACCCCTCAGTTGTAAACGCACAGCCTTTAAGCATAGGAGCAATTTTATTGATCGCTTGATGGTGAAATGAATTTACATTCACAGCGGACTTGTTCCCATTTAATTCGAACAGCAAAGTGTTTTGAGTGATTTTTATCTTGTGCATACAAATGCTATCGTTTATTCTATGCAATACAGTATTTCCACGAAAGCTTGGGATGTCAGGTGTAAGACTTCCTCCTAAATACACATTAAGAAGCTGAAGCCCTCTACAAATACCCAAAATGGGAATCTTTAGCGTGAAAGCCTCCTTGGCAAGTCCCATCTCCAAGCTATCACGGTAATCGTCAAAATCTTCGCAATATTTTACTAACGAATCGGATTTATAATAGGAGGGATGTACATCCACACCGCCAGTAAAAAGAATGCCATCACAGCTTCTTAATACTTTTTTGGCTGAGTCTACCTTTAGGCCATAGAGATTTATGGTTAGTACGTTATTATCTGCTTGCTTTATGAGTTGATGATATTTTTGATAACTACTACTGCCAACACCTTTAGAAATGGCAATTCGCAGGGTGTCTCCTGCAACAGAATAAGTGAAAATTAGACAAAAGAAAAGGTTAATGATAAGTTTAAGTTGGCAAGTCTTCATGGTTTGTAATTTTGCCGTAAAGTTAAACAAATTCAAACCAACTTATTCAAATAGTATTCAGGATGAAAATCGAAAGTTAGTTTTTTATACTCATTTGAAAAATAATGATGAGAATCCTGAATAGAGAATTCGTCTTCCGTGCAAGCCGATGCTATATTGCTTAATTCAATTAGGTAACGAAAGGTAGGCTTTTGTGGAGTGGGTTTAATATTCGACAAGCGATTTGCATAATAATGATGCAAAGTAGATGTTTCTAACAACTTATTTTTAGTGTGATATGGAACAATTAATATCAATTTACCCTCTTCAGTCAGTAGTTTTTTGCTCCCTGAAATGATGTCAGCAAAATGTAATGTTTGTGTATGTTTTGCAATATGTTTTGTGGTAGAATCAGATTGCAGGCTTTTATCGAAATAGGGAGGATTTGAAATAATTATATCGAACTTTAGTGGAGTTTGCTTAATAAATTCCTGAAAAGAAATATTCTGAGAACTTAAATTTGTTGCCCATTGTGTTTGATCGAAATTCGATTGTGCTTGTTTAGTGGAACTTTCATCAATGTCAATCGCAATGATTTTGGCTGAAGGATTCTTCTGTGCAAGCATAAGGCTAACTATTCCGCAACCTGTGCCCACTTCGAGTATATTTATTGCGTTTGAAACCTCAGCCCATGCACCTAAAAGAATGGCATCGGTATTTACTTTTATACTACTCTTGTCGTCGCGAATACCGAATTGTATGAACCGAAACACTAGAACTATTTTTTATAATTCAATTGAATTATTCCTTCTGGCAGATCTACAATGATTTCTTTTTTACGATGATGGATTTTTAATACGAAATTATCTACCCACGGAAACATGACTTCCTGTTCCTGATGATTAAAGCAAATGATATCTTGATGCAGATTCTCTATTATATCTGTTACTATTCCCATTACTTCTCCACCCTCATTAATTAAGGTGAACCCAATAATAGTATTTTTAACTGCATCCTTGTTGTTTTTTATGGAAACATCGGGCAAGACATATAAGTTGCAATTTGAATATTCGACAGCTTGTTCGTAGGAGATTCTCTCAAATTTGATAATGAAATCTTCATTTCGAGGAGTGACGGTTTCAACAATGATAGGAAAACATTCGTTTTGCTGAAATATCAAAAAAGCCTTGGGAAAGACCTTGAATTGAACAGAAAAAGAGGCGAGTAATTCGCCTCTTTTTCCAATTCTTTTGATAAGTTTTCCAACGAAGGTTAATTCGTCGGGAGTAGGGCTGAATACATAAGGGGTAATCATAGTATTACAGCCGTAAGGAATTATATTTTTTCGCCTTCTTCAGCAGGAGTTTCTTCGATAGCTGGTTCTACACTAGCTTCAGGAGCAATTTCAGCAACTACTTCAGAAGCAACTTCGGCAATAACTTCAGGAGTAGCTTCTATTTCAGCAACTACTTCAGGAGTGGCTTCAACTTCGGATACGTTTTCAACTTGGGCAACAACTTCAGGAGTAGCTTCAACTTCAGCTACTACTTCGGCAACAACTTCAACAACTGGCTCTGGATGTGCAAGAGCGTATGCTGCAGCATGAGCTTCAGCTTCAGCTGCCAACTCTTTAGATTTTTTCATTGCTACTTTATTTGCTTTAGCTTCATTTACTTTTGCTTCAGCTTCAAGTGCTTTTTTAATAGCTTGTTTCTTTGTAAGAACTATTTCGTTTGCTTTCGCTGAAATTTTCTGTTCTTTTTCGCTTAACCATAACTTGAATTTCTCTTCAGCCTGTTCGAGGGTGAAGGCTCCTTTTTTTACCCCATTTAAAAGGTGGTTTTTGTACGTTACTCCTTTGTATGAGAGTATTGCTTTGACGGTATCGCTTGGCGATGCGCCTTTTTGCACCCAATCAATGGCTTTTTCAAAGTCTAAATTGATGGAGGCTGGTCTTGTAAGTGGGTTGTACGTGCCAATGACTTCAATAAATCTTCCGTCTCGTGGTGCACGACCATCCGCAATTACAATATGGTAGAAAGGTTGACCTTTTTTTCCATGACGTTGTAATCTAATTCTTGCTGGCATAATGATTTGATTTTAAGATAATAATTTTAGTTTTTCTAAATCGGGTGCAAAGATCGTAATTTTTATCAAATAAACAAGCATTTGGCTTAATATTTTAGGCTTTATTGATTGTGAGTAATAGAGTTTATCGGCTTATTACTTATAAAGTTAATGCGAAAATTATTGTTCATGGTCAATGCTTGTTTTAAGTCTTGGTTTGCTGAGTTGTATTTAATTCAAATTATTCTGTAATTCTATCTATGACTTAGCACGAATCAATGCAAAAAAAAATGGAGCTTAGACGAATGAGGTGGATAATATGTCTTTTACATCCCGGCAAAAATCTCTTAGATATTCATAGATAACAAAAGAATCACTAATGTGTCAAAAGGATTAAACTCTTTAGTGCTTCTGAAAAGTTAGCATTGAGAAACAAATTGTAGCGACGAAGCGGGTTATATTCTAAATATTTACCGGTGTAAAAATCAAAAATCATCCCCTTGGTATTTACCGAGTCAGGATACAAAGTGTATAAACTTACTTTTTTAAAGTCATATTTATAATTTGGAAACTGGGGTGGGTATTTTATTTTTTCTTCCCACGAATTAAATTTTAATGATTTAAGTATACGGTTCGTTGTGTCCTTCTTTTTAAAAGTATCGTTTTGAGAATAGCAATTAACAAAAAGCCACAACATAAAACTGCTTAATAATATTATTTTCATAACCAACAGAATTAAATTCAACTTTAAATACACCTCAAAGATACAAAATGTTTATCGCATTTAAATGACAAAGACCTAAAAAATAATATTTCTAATTTCTTTAAAACATTTCCTTCAATCGTTTATATCCGGCCTTGCTTGCTTTTATCTTATCACCAGTCTTTAAAATGCACAAATAACTTTCTTTTTCGTACAATTGTATGCTTTCAATTTGTTGGATGTTTACTATAAAACTCCTATGAATTCGGATGAATTGCGTAGGGTCCAATTGATCTTCAAAAGATTTCATTGTTTTTTCTTTTAGAAATCTGCCTTCTTGGGTATACATCATTACATAATCGTCCTCAGCTTCCAAATAAATAATATGTTCCACGGGAATGATAATGATTTTATCGCCTTTTTTAATGATTACTCTATCGAGATGTTGATGTGACTTTTGCAAATAGCTATCTGCCAATTCGGTCATTTGATTTTCATCCTGATGAGTTTTATTCCTTTCTATGGCTCTTTCAATTGCTAGGTTAAAACGTTCGTAAGAAAAGGGTTTTAGAAGATAATCAACCGCATGCATTTCAAATGCTTTAATAGCAAACGCATCGAAAGCAGTTGTAAATATTATGATAGGGTGGGAGGGTAGTAATTCGAGCATTTCGAAACCATTGAGTTTAGGCATCTGTATGTCAAGAAAAATTACATCTGGTTGATATTCCATGGTAAGTTTTACGCCTTTGAAGCCATCTTCGGCTTCGGCCAGCAATTCCATGTCATTGCGGCGAGCGATAAAGTTTTTGAGCAATTCGCGGGCAGGGTGTTCGTCGTCAATGATGATTACTTTCATGTTGAGGAATAGTTAAAGTTACACAAAAGAGTTGATTTGCTTGTTCAATTTTCATCAAACTATCATTTTGATAGATTAGTTGAAGTCGTGAACGAATGTTGGCAAGTCCAGTTGCAGTGCCTGGCGGCTTTACATGGCTGTCTTCAAAATAATTTGAAATTTCTATCACAAGATTATTATTTACAATAGAGGTTTTTAATTGAACATTCACGTTATTCAGACTACTATACACCCCATGTTTGATTGCATTTTCCAATAAAGGTTGCAAAAGCAATACAGGTATTTTCATTTGAAGTGTTTCTTTTGCAATATCCTTTTCAATTATCAAACGATCACCAAACCTGACTTTTTCAATGTCGATATATTGATGAGTGTGCAATAACTCCTGTTCTAAATTGTTAAATTTCTCATCTGTTTTATGCAAGGAATACCTTAGGAAATCAGATAATTTGATAACCAATTCATGTGCCTTTTCAGGATGTGATAGTGTTAATGAACTTACTGAATTAAGACTGTTGAAAAGAAAATGTGGATTAATTTGAGAACGAAGTACATTTAACCTGCTTTCCTGAAGCAAAAGGTTTAGCTCTGTTTGTTGTTGTGTTTTTTGACGAAGATTTTCATAATATACAATGAGGTAATATATTAGAACAATTAGTCCGAAGAATAATAGTCCTATAGAAGCCCTCAAAGGTAAAGAGGAACGGATGAATGCATCAACATTTGTCTGAAGTAGAGAGTTTGTAATAAATGACAATATAACATAGATCATCAGTAACCACAAAGAAATAAAAACCGATGCTGATATCAATAATTCGATAATGGTAGTAGATAAACCTTGTCTATTATCGATTCCATATTGAAGTACATACCACAAGCCCAGACTCAGCAAATAAAACAATCCGTTGCTCACTAATGAATCGCTA
This sequence comes from uncultured bacterium, assembly GCA_903922465.1. Taxonomy (GTDB): domain Bacteria; phylum Bacteroidota; class Bacteroidia; order Bacteroidales; family CAIXTV01; genus CAIXTV01. Next base: position 6,892 of record CAIXTV010000033.1, on the reverse strand, counting down.
ATAGCAATTTGAAAAGGGAGTTTAGATATCTGCGACAGAAACAATAAATGGATGCCCGAAATGAGCACCCATACTATTGTGTATGCCAGAATGTTTTTCTGATTTTTAAATAAGGGATGTTGCATGCAGCAAATTTACAAAACTAAAATGAGCTTTTAATCTCTCCACCTCCAAAAATTGCAACCCCTTTTACAATAAGTATATTTTTTTCATCCTCAGGAATGTTTACATTTCTTCTCTTATCAGAAAAGCCTCCCAATATTGATATCACATCGGTTTTTACATTCCAATCAGAAGGGAGTTTGGTCTCAACTCCTCCAAATACACTAATCACTTCAAGATAATGCTTGCCTTCAGCAAGTTTTGCCTGACTTAAATCTAATTTTAGCCCTCCAAAGATAGTAACCAATTTTCCTCCTCTGAAATTTTGAGTAGTAATAATGCGTTCGGAACCTCCAAATACCACTACATCTTCGATGAAATCATCAGTGCCATTATGTATTATTGTAGTATGATCTTTGAAATGGGGGAAATGTTTTCCTCCAAAAAGAATCATCATTACTCCTCCTAATATTAGCAAGGAAGGCCAGAAAACTGCACTTAAGTTAAAGTCAAGATCGTAAAATTCAGGAATTAAATACACCACTCCTACTAGCATAGTTAGTAAAGCTATAATTCTTTTTCTGCCGAAAAGGTTGACAAAACCTATAGCGATAATCAACATTTGCCAAGAGAAAATAATATGAGTGCTTGCTAGATCCAATACGTTTGTGTTGCGTAAAATAAGTAGGATTCCTGCTGCAACAATAACAATCCCAAGAGCGAAGCGTTTTAATCTGTGTTCAATTGAAGAACAATGTTTGTGTGTTTCCATTTTAATTGAGTTTAAAAAGATGAATAATTAATTTTCTTGCAAAACTAGCCTGTGTTCATGAAATGCAAAACACTTTTTCGGTGAAATGCAGAAAAACATCGGTAAATGGTCGTAAATGCACTTCAAAATGAAGTTGATAGAAAAAGCATCAAAATGTTGTTGCGAATGAATCCAAAGGCAAATCTTTAGCAATCAGCATTGAATTTATGTTGAAACCATTTATACAGGAATATTAATAGGGAGCCAGTCCTCTATGGAACTCTATGGAAATTGAAGTATCAATTACCCTTCTTCAACTCTCCATTTATTAAAAAGCTTTTCGTTTTCTTTAAATATGTCGAAATCTGTATCTGACCATCTTGAACCAACAATATTCTTTTTTTACATTCCATGAGTAGTGGACTATACTATTATAGATACCATATCGGGACTAAACCCTTTTCTTAACCATTTTTTTATGCTTTTATGGCTGTATCCTTTATTACTTGTCTGATATAAGAAATCATATTTTCGAATTGAGCAGGTTTAAAATACACAAACAAATAACTTGCATTCAAATCAGCACTTTTGCTTAGATATTGTTTTGTTTCATTTGCTACATATGGGAGGAACACTCCGGCTTTTTCATAGAAAGTGATTATGTTTTCTGCTGTGCTGATTCCCAAACACAGAATTAAATTCAATTTTTCAGAAAATTGGTTTTTCAGTTTACTTAAATATAAACTTTCGTCAATTGCATGCTGAACAGAGGCTCGGTGTGGAAAAATCACCTCACTACACAATTGCTCAATTACGGGGATATTTTTTTCCGAAAAGCTTAAATCCTTAATTTTCTCACGAAGTTCTAATATCCCAGCTTTTATGGGAGCAAGAGCAGGACGCAAATCGTCCCTTGTATATTTTATTTGCTGAAACGACAAGCCGCTAATTATCGGAAACTCACATAAAGGAATTTTAATAGAATCAGCAAATGCATTACCAGGCATAGGAAGGTCGTTAAAAGTAAACATTTCCTCAATCATAGCATCGAGCATGATAATCTGGTCATCCCCCTTCAATGTATGGGCAATTTCCTGAATGAACTTATGTTCCAGGTTTTCAAAACCATCACAATTCGATGCATACACCTCAAGTACCTCTTCTTTTATAAAGGGCAAGAGTTCCAATACATCTATCTTTTTGAGTCTATTCTTATATGCATCTATAAGATCCTCTTTGAAATGAGAAATTACTTTATTGAATTTGGCAATCATTATGATTTCTCTTTGACCTTTGCTCTTAAGGTTTCTGAGTTTTTTAATGGTAGGCAAACTGTCTTCTACTGTTTCTGCAAATTCAAAAGTTTCTTTATGGTTTTTACATAAATCCTTAAATGCATTTATTGTATTTTCATCAGAAAATTTAGGCAATCGGTCTATAAGTTCGATTGTGAAGGGAATTGCTGAATCAAATATAAGCTTATCGGCAAAAAGTATAGTTTGATTAATATAAGCCGCTTCATATTCGATGGTGATTTTCGAATTATAAGTGTTGTAATAATTAATTTGCATAATATCTGTTCTTTACTTTATGAAATTACAGGCAACATAAGCTTTGAACTTCCTCAAATTTCGCAAGCCTGTTTTATACCACAAAAATAATCAGAATTCCATTCATTGAATTAAAAAAAGAGGTTTTTTTACAATTTTATCTTTGCGTAAATCTGCAATGTTATGATACCGGTTTTATGCAGGAAATGTTAATCTATTGGGAAATTGTAAATACTGTATGGGTGTTAAAAGTCTTTGCTTTATTTGATTTTCGTTTTTCAAAGATTAGCTTTTATTAAGTTAAAGCTCTTGAAATTCCCACACAATATTATACAAATTGAACCTCTAGATATAGCACTTAATGGGATTGGAGACTCAGCTGAACATTAGCCCTGAAGGACGTGGCTTAACCTTAACTTAATGCGAACGTGTGAGTTAATGTTCAATGATGGTCTTTTTCAAAATGTCAATGCGATCAAAATGTTTGCGATTTAGTGTTGCAAATGCCAATTTGTTTTTTAATGCTGTTGCAGCAATTAATATATCGGGTATATCAATTAATTTATTTTTCTTTTTTAACTCTTGGTATATTTTTACAGCAATTTTATCAGTTTCAGAGTCGAAAGGGAGGACTGTTATTCGTTTGAAAAATTCATTCCAGAAATTTAACTGATCTGTAGATACATTCCCAATATAGATTTCATATTCAGTAATGGCAGAAACCATAAATATAGTATATGATTGTGTGAGTTTAAAAAAAAAGGTCTTGCTTTTATCTTTCTTTCTGTAATAATCAATTAATACAGAAGTATCAACGAAAATTATTTTTGTCTCCATTCATCAAAATGCTTTCTGTGTTGTTGGTATTCATTGAATTGCTCGTCAGACATGATGGGGCCATAAAGCAAAAACTGTTGAAACTCTTTGACCTCTGATACTGATTTCACTATTAAACTAGAATCATCGAGTTCTGCTTTCAATTTTGCAATTTGATTGGCCGGAAGTTGCCTGATTAATCCAATTAATTGTTCGAATCCTAAATCGACCTTTAGTTCCATAACTCTTTTTTTTTACAAAGATACAAATTTTTTCTTTATGAGATTTTTTAAGCCATTTTGTGGTCTAAAGCTGAGCCTTATTTGTCAATTTTTCTTCAAAGAATAATATTATTAATTTTAGGCTCTGGTTTTATCTGTTTTATACCACAAAAATAATCAGAATTCCATTCATTGAATTAAAAAAAAGAGGTTTTTTTACAATTTTATCTTTGCGTAAATCTGCAATGTTATGATACCGGTTTTATGCAGGAAATGTTAATCTATTGGGAAATTGCAAATACTGTATAGGTGTTAAAAGTCTTTGCTTTATTTGATTTTCGTTTTTCAAGGAATAGCTTTTATTAGGTTAAAGCTCTTGCTATCTATAATCAATATTACCTATATTGATTGAACTTATTAAAATTAGAATCTCATTCTAACTCCTGCCTCCAGCGATAAAAGTAACAAATGCTACAAAAATTGAACGACGAAGGAAAACCTTAGTCACGCGGCAGCGCTTAAACTAGGGCGATAGACGCTACATTGATTATCCATTCCGATTTGAAAATTCCCTCAAACTAAAAATGACGTGCATTAAATAATAAAACAATCATCTATCAATAATATTTTTATTATTTTTGTAAGCAAAATTACATTTGTCTGTTACCAGCCCAATGTTTAATGCAAATTATTCCAATAAGTTTAATTACAAACAATTTTAATTTTCGTTTAAAAATAAAAAGCATGAAATCGCAGGTAGAAAAAATTAAACAGAAAGAAGAGTTTTTCAAGCAGATAGTTCATGAAATGAAGACTGAAGAAAGATTCGTAGACTACTTTAAGCAATTTGATCCTCAAATTGTTGAAGTCTTTATAAAAAGCTATGCGCAACAGAAAGTGGCTTGGTATGAATTAGCTGAGCATTTAAATAACTGGAAAAATTCTAAGCAAGATGTGTGGATGGAAGCTTGTTTTGAGGCTCTTTCCCAAATCCAGCATAAGAAACTTTTCAATGCTCAATGTCTTTGGCGTGCCGAAAAAACAAAGCTTGAAGCAATCGAAATTTGTATGGATTTCCTTTATTGGGAACATAATATTTTGTGGTGTCCCGCAATTAAACCCGTTGAGCAGCATGAAATTGATTTTTACATTCAATTTCTAAAAGAAACTCCCCTTGATAAAAAGTTCGACGAGGTCTATCAATTGCAAGAATATGATGAAATTAAACAAGCGTTTTTAAATGAAATAGAAGAAGAATATTCATCATATATTCCCTGGTATGAATATTATGACCGTGAATTTGGCACTTATGAGTTATTAAAACTTCCCGATATAAGAGGCGAAAAAGAGCATGTGTATATACATCTTTCTTTTGGAGAAGAACAAAGAATCCGAGATGAGGAAGATTCAAAAAAAGAAAAAATTCAGGACAATAGAAAGCACCTGAATTATCATGAAAACAATTTCGAGGATAACTTCATTAAAGAAAATGAGAGCAAGGAGTTTTATCGCCAACATCAAGCCAAAAAAAGCTGGATGCATAAAAAAGATGAGAATGAAGAACCACTTATGTGCATTTCAGAGCTTAAAGATATTCCACAGAAGTATTTGCCCTTGGTAAGCGCCGATAAATGGCAAACTGCCGTTATATACACCTGGGAAAAACACCGTCGCGATATGCTCATCGAATTTATGCCTCAGGCTTATCAATTATATCTCAAACATGCACCCAAAAAATGGGATTACCCGGGCTTTACTGAATTTGACCCCGGAGTAGACCTCCCAAAAAGATATCGCGAAATGATTATTAAAGGCCGACAAATGAACAACGAAGCACCCGATTTAAACTTTTAATGAATATGGAAAATAATGAACAAGCCCAAAGCCCCTACGACGATGAATTAAAAAAAGCTCAATGGCGCGAAGAAATGAAAGTGAAATGTAAATCCGATTTGGAAAACAATCCCAATTTGATAAAGCTTTACGAAGAATACAAGCCTGAATCTATCGCTAGTTTTATTGATCATTATGTACAAGAAAAACTATTTGTACTCGAACATGGAGCTGATTATGTTGAATGGGAAGAAAATGCACAATTAGAGTGGGTCGACAAGGCTTTCGATTGTCTGAAAGAAATACAACAAAAGAAACTCTTCGATTTACAGTGTCATTGGAGAGCCGAAAAAATTCAGTTGCCGGGCATCGAAATCTGTTTCGATTTAAAGTTGTGGGAACGTAATATCATCAATTGTCCACTCATTCCCCCTGTGAGCACCGACGAACTCGATCTGTATGAAAAATATCTCCTCAGCGACAACTTTCAGGTGATTGGTTTTTATTTATGGGAATTTTGGCAGGATTATGATACAATTATTGAAGCCGTCAACAGCGATGAAGCCGATGGAAGTTTTCCCGAATGGTACGATTTCTACAATCAAAACAAAGGAACAGGCGTGTATCTGCTTTTCCCAGATATCCGTGGCGAAAAAGAAAAGTTCTATGCTGATTTAGTTATCGAGAAACATCGTATAACCAATAAAGAAGAAATTAAAAAGCAAGAAAAGCGGCAAGAGGAAATTCAACAGAAAGTCGAAAGGAATATTCAGCTAAATGTTTTTGATTATGATTTCATGAAATGGTTTATCGCCACCTTCGAAGACAAACTCACACAGGAAAACGCCGAATTTGCTGGGGCTGCTTTTAAAGTTTTCGATTACGATTTTGATATGATGGAAGTTGAAGAATTACTCGAAAACATACAGGAGCCGGTGTTCATACCCGAAAATATGCATTGGAAAGATGCACTACACCTCACCATTGCCAACTATCAGAAAATGAAAACGGCCGAAGCTTTGCCCATAGCCTACGAAAAATACTGTATGCATATCAATGCCTCCATTCCTTTCGAAAATGAATTTGAGGATTTTAAAGGACATCTACAAAGACTGCGTGACGCTTTTGCCAATCAAATTATCGAGGGAAGATTATTGAATGGGGAACCGGGTGATTTGAATTTTTGAAATGGGACAGTTTTTGGTTGGGAATTTAGTTTGAAAAGTGTGTTTTCTACTTAAGCTATTTGAGAGATGGATAATTGCAAATTATCCTGTGTTCAAAGCGGAATTGCAAATTCCGCTTAACCGCAACATGTATTTTGTCATATGCCTAAGATTTGGAATACAGGCAAAGCCTGAAAGGATATATTCGAATAAGGTGGAACCTTAGCCGAGCTGGGGATATAGTAAACAAGGTGCAAATGCTACAAAAATAGAACGACGGAGAAACCTCCGTTGAGCTGCGCTCAATCTATGCCGAGCAGGGTGATTCTCTTATGTTTAGTGCTAACTTTTATTGACTTTATAAGGAATTACATTAAAAGCTACATAATCAGAAATAATTAGCATAAACGCCCCCATCAATCAAACACTCCTTTATCCAAAAGCCCAATCCTT
>CAIXTV010000032.1 GCA_903922465.1 uncultured bacterium | reverse complement strand
TAGCACTTCAACTGCTTTAGTCAGGGGCATGGTTTTAACGTGTTGGTAGATGGTTTCGGCAATGGTCATGGTTGATACCTTGTTGAATTAAGCGAGTTGGATAATTTGATTAAGCCGCTCACAGACTTGACTAAACAAGGCCGGCGGCAACTTATCCAATGGATGGGGGCTTGCGTTACGTATTCGCCAATCAAAGGATTTGGGTTGATGGCACAGCACATAACTGTTTTTATCAGCCTGAGGTTTGCCCACGATCACAGCAAAGGGATTGTCGGCGTTATAGTCGGCTGTGGTCATGGGCAGACCAATAACCAATGAGGTTTTATCGTTAAAACTTTGGGGCGATAGCACCAAGAAAGGATGCACATCACGCATTTCTTGTCCGACTTGGGGATTGCAGTCAATCCAGATGATATCCTGACGCGCTGGCACCCAATGTTGGCTTTTTTTCACCATTGTTCTGCACCTAAACGCTGTGCAGTGGTCATGGTTTCACCGTTATGTCGTTGTGGATCAAATTGCGCTAAACGCTGTTCTAAGGTCAACGGTTTTTCGATAGCTGTAATGATAATTTGACCTTCAACAACTTCTAGTTTCACCGTTTGATGGGCTTTTAATTGGGCTTCTTTGGCAATGGCTAAGGGTAAGCGCACCCCTAAGTTATTGCCCCATTGTTTGATGTCTAGCACCACCTCAGTCATGATTTTTCCCCGCTTAATCGGATTGTTTAGATTAGAGTCTAAACTTTTCACTGTAATTGTTCAAGCTGTTGTTTTAAAAATCGCAACTGTTTATTGAGTTCCACTTTGCGGTTGAATTGCGGTTCTTTCTGTAGCTTGGCTTCCAGTTTTTGGTATTCCTGTTGTTTGCTACGCAGTTGTCCTAGTCGCGCTAGGTGGGCTTTGAGTGATTCGCCTGTTTTGGCGGGTAAGGGTAGCAGTTGCCTTAACAGGGTTTCATACAGTCCGACCAAATCCACTGCAACGGGCAGTTCTGCGCGTTCGCTGTCAAAAGGCTGCCAAGCGGTTTCAAAATAAGCCTCAACAAGCCATTTCGTGCTGTCGGCATCATGAGGGTGTTTATACGCAGCTTTGACTTTAATACGGTTTTCAGCGGTGAGCTGGTAAATAATCGGGAATGGAATGGCTTGATCGATACAGCGTAAGACGTCTTCGCTGAGTTCGGGTGTTTTTAGGGCAAGGGTGAATATCTGGATTTCCGGTACGCTAGGCTTGGCGGGTAAATTGATGGTTTCGGGTGCCAATTTGTATTGCCAGATGATTTTGTCGAGTTGGCTGACAAATAACTCACGCACTTCAAATTCAGGAAAAAGGCTTGGCGACCTGGAAAGATGAGTCAGGTTACCATCGTCGACGTATTGCCGAAAACACCATGTATCGATTGAAGCAACTATTTGGCGATAAGTTGGCTTCCCGTGTTTTCGAGACCTAGGTCGTCGAGGTTCATGCCCGCATCGCTGCCATGAATGTCATGACCTATCTCGGCATGCCGGTTTCCGTCCGGGTAGAGACAACTGCGTCTTAATAAAAAAGGGGATAGGGGTAGAATAACCTTCTGATTGTTTATACACCAACGCATCTTCGATAACTTCGCAATTATTACGCTAGAGCATACCAAATCCCACAAAATATAAAACATATCTATTTGAATTAATTATATTTTTAATAATAAAAATTGCTGGTTTGTGTTTATTACTGGAACCGCGGCTTATATTTTGTTAAAATTAACCTTTCATAATACATAAAGAGAAATTTAGAAACGTGTCAAAAGTTAAATATATAGATTTATTTGCAGGTATGGGTGGAATTAGGCTAGGATTTAGTCAAGCGTGTGATGAGCTTGGATTAAGTCATGAATGTGTTTTTTCCTCAGAGATAAAGCCACATGCGATAGATATATATAAATATAATTTTAATGAAAATCATATTCATGGAGATATTACACAAATAAACGCGAATGATATTCCTGATTTTGATTATTTGTTAGCAGGTTTTCCATGTCAAGCATTCAGTACAGCAGGAAAACAACTAGGGTTTGATGATATAAGAGGGACATTATTTTTTGATGTGGCTAGGATTTTAAAAGAAAAAAAACCAAAAGGCTTTATTCTTGAAAATGTCGATGGCTTTGTAACGCATGATAAAGTATGTAAAACCGATGAAATAGGTAGAACATTAAGAACTATCTTAAATACGATAAAGGATTTAAATTATAAAGTTACATGGAAAGTATTAGATGCTGCAAATTTTGGGATTCCTCAAACAAGAAAAAGAGTTTTTATAATAGGTCATTTAATAACCGAACCAAATTTAGAAAACTTTAATTTTAGAAAAAGTAAAATTGGCGATATTTTAGAACAGGGATTGCCAACAATGACAACAGTTTTTATTGAGCAATTATTAAAATATTATAATGTGGATGAACTTAAAGGAAAGGCTATTAAAGATAAGCGCGGAGGTAACGACAATATTCACAGTTGGGATATAGGAATAAAAGGCGAAATAAATAAATATCAAAAAATAATATTAGAACGCCTTTTACGCGAAAGAAGAAAAAAACACTGGGCAAAATTAAAAGGTATTACATGGATGGATGGAATGCCACTTACATTCCATGAAATTTCCTCGTTTTGCACAGATATTCCCGCTGAACAACTCAAAAATCTATTATCTGATTTAGAAAGAAAAGGTTATGTCAAGCTAGAGCATCCAAAAGATATAATGACCATTGATGGGAAAAATAAACGCCATCCAGATACAAGTAAAGATAAAGGTTATAATATCGTAACAGGAAAATTAAGCTTTGAGTTTAATGAGATTTTACATCCAAAAGACATAGCAAATACGTTAGTTGCCACTGAGGTTGATAGAATAGGTGTGGTAGATGGTGAAGGAATAAGAAGATTATCCGATAAAGAATGCTTACGATTTTTTGGATTTCCAGATAGTTATCAATCTAATATTCCTAATAAAAAATTATATGATTTAATAGGAAATACAGTTGTTGTACCCGTGGTCAAATCAGTAGCACTAAGATTATTAAAGTAGTTTATTGACCAAATAAACACCTTTGTTTTCAGAAACTCTTTTTAAATACATTTCTTCGGTCTCATATAACGCTTTAACAAATTCATCTTTAGTTTTAAAGGGTTTGTAAGTTGGATTAGCGGCATACCATGATGCAGGTCTAATATTATAAATAACATCGCGCTTGACTTGTGTTTTTAATGGAAACCGTTCACTGGAACAACAAATCTCCCAGATTTTCTTTAACCAGATATTTTTAATAATTAATTTTCCCTCAGTTAAAATATAACCAAAAATTAAATAGTCCGAATAAATTCTTTCTGGGTTAGTGGCTAATGATTGACAATATGATTGAAAGTTTGCAATATCAAAATTAGCACCTGCATTCATATCAAAACATTTTATTTCTAATAAGGATATTTTATTGTCATGAGGATTGTGGAGAAAGAAATCTGGAAATGATTGAGAATTGGAAGGAGAGCTATAAATAATTCCATTTTCTACCATCCATTTTTCAAGCCATTCTTGTATATGTCCACCTATGCCATCTTTACTGTTTATTTCAAATTCTATTGTATTCATTTTGAATGTTATTTTCCCCACAAGACCATTATTAACTTCTATTAATAGGGCTTCATACATTCTTTTTTCTGCATCACTTGGCATTACTAAAATCTTCCTATATTATTAAAAATGGATATTTGATTATAAGGATGGCTTGTTAATAAGCAAGAGCTGAGGATGGATTCGACGATAGGCAAACCGCCATGTGGCGAGAGCCTCAATGGCGGTTTGTCTATCACGAAACTACCCGACACTGTCCGCCAAAATACAGCCGCTATAGGTTTCTAGTTTATTGATGATGCCCGTTGCCGCGTCCCGTTGAAAATTAAACAGCTTTTGCCAGATCAGGCTATCTTGATAGCCCGTGCGATCATTAGGCAGTACATCTTCAGTCAGGTCTTCCAGAAATTCATTAAAGATGTTGTACAGCATCAGGAAATAAATGCGCTCGGGGGCGTTTTCTTGATACGCTGAGGCGATATGGTCACACAGTCGCTCGGTGACATCCTCCAGTTTGTCAGCGTCATGCCAGATTTGTTCAAACAGGTTTAAATAAGTCGCGGTGAATACCGGCTCGTCCATTTTATTGACCAGATTAGAGACGGCATCGCCTTGCTGATAGCCCAAGTCCACTGCGGTAAAACCATGCAAGGGCATATAAACAGCATCGTTATCGCCACCTTGCACACAGGCGAATTGCTGCATGGGGGCTTTACCCCGATTGGATTTAAAATGGGCTTTACGGCGCATCCAATCAGCACATTCTTTGGCAATGGCGCGTTGGGTCAGCTTATTCTTGAGCTGTATTTCAAAGTCAGTCCCGTAAAAACTACGCTCCCGTTCGGCTTTAGGGATATGAAATTCGCGCCGCTCCTTTTTGAATTTATCCGTGACTTCATTGGGAACAAAGGTGGGTGAGGTAAAAATAAAGTCCAGCGAGTCAATATGCTCCAGTTCTTTTTTAAGTGCCTCAAACGCATAAATAGAAAAGCAAGACGCCGCTATTTTGAGCTTTGCCTTGGGTTGTAGGGTTTGCTTGAGGTTGTCACCGAGTAGGTGATTGATGTTGTCGATGAGTTCCATGCGGTTTTTTGCTTAGCAGGTTATTTAACCCTAATAAAAGTTAGCTAATCTTAACCCGCATTATAAAGGTGGGCATAAATTTTTAGCTTTCCCACAGGCAACCCCGACGCCTCCTAAACCCCAGAAACCTAGCAATGGATTAAAGGGGTTTCGGGGGTGAGGTTTTGCAGGGGGGACAAAATAAATCTGGGGCATCCTTTTTTTAAATTCCCAAAACTGAAGGGACGCACCTCCAACCCCCCCGAAATTAAGGATTGGGTTTCGGGGGGTTAGGGGGCTGGGTTTTGGGATTAGGGAAATCCCTTTTTCTATAAACCAACTAAAGCAGATGGTTTCTATGAGGATTTGAAGACTAACAGGTGAAAATGTACGCTAAGGACTTAATTCAATTCTTATACAGAGAAACCTCCCATCCACGCCGTCATCATCGGTGAAGTCGCCAATACCCTTTTCTACTTGTAACTTTGAAAGTCCCCTGAGTCCATCCAATTGTGAGCTATCAGTAGCCACCGTTCGTTTTTCTGATACATTCATAAGTCTTCTCAACACTTCTGTCTCTGGAGTTTTTCTTTCATATTCGCGCTGTTGTTCTTCGCGTATTTTAATCGCCAGTCTTTCATCGTCAGCTTTTTTTGCATTTACAGCTTCCGTGAGCATCTTTAGGAGAGCAGGTCTACTCATTTCCATCGCCTCCTCAGTGGTGCATTCTTTCATTTTAATAGCGTCTTTTATTTCAATACTTCGGACAGTTTTAAGCAGCTATAGCCCCGAAGTTACAAAGCTCCTCGTAAAGCGGAGATGATTTAATCAAACTCAAGTCCAATGCAAAGCTTGAAGAAATGCGTTCAATCATTAACCTATTGAAAAACCT
>CAIXTV010000031.1 GCA_903922465.1 uncultured bacterium | reverse complement strand
TGAGTTAACAAGTCAAACAATTGAGTTCGCAAGTCAAACAATTGAGTTCGCAAGTCAAACAATTGAGTTCGCAAGTCAAACAATTGAGTTAACAAGTCAAACAATTGAGTTAACAAGTCAAAACAATTGAGTTCGCAAGTCAAACAATTGAGTTCAACTTCCAAACAATTGAGTCCGACTTCCAAACAATTGAGTTCGACTTCCAAACAATTGAGTTCGGCAGTTGCGAAATTTTTCCTATTTATTAAAATCCTTTTGTCATTAATATCAAACTAAACTCTTAAACAAAAGAAGAGAAATCTTACCTAAACGCATTTCCGAAAACATCCAATAATTAAGGCTTTAGGTAGTGAAAAAATGATTTCTCAAAAAAAAATTGAATTATTTTCGATGAAAAATTTGTAGGTAATAAAAAAAGATTACCTTTGCGTCAAATATTTTGTCGCATGGATACTAAAAATACAAACCAAGATAACATGATTGAATCGGTTATCACTTTTTGTGAGACCAATCCTAATCCAGCCATTATTCACGATGTTCCTTTAATGGAGACTACACTTGAAAAAGTTAAGGCCAATCAGGAATCGATTGAGTTGCTCGAAGCCACAGCCTCGGGGTCGACTAAAGGAGTTACTTCTGACACCAACACCCTGAGAAGAATTATGACTGATTATGGGATTAGAGTTTCGTCAGCAGTATATGCTTATGCATGGAGCCTTGAACCACCTAATGAAACACTTGCAGATTCGTTGGATTATATGCCAACTGATTTTACTAGAATGGTAAAAGCTGAAGTTGATGATGTTTGTGCAAAAATTCATGCTATTGCAACAAGCATTTTAGCTTCCTTAGACATAGTGAACATCACTGCACCAGTGCTTGCAGCCTTTGGTGCTTCAATTGATAACTACAGCGCTGCTATTCAGAAGCCCCGCATCGCCATTGTAAACCGCTCGGTGGCAAAAGAACAAGTGACGAATCTTATTGACTCGACCATCAAAATTCAATTCGGCCGCATCATGGACCGTTTGGCCTTATCCCTTAAAATGACTTCACCTACATTTTACGAAGGTTATATGAATTCGCGCAAAACCGTTGATTTAGGCAGCACTTTCACCAAATTCCGTGGCACTGCCAACGATACGAATGGCAATCCACTTCAAAATGCCACAGCCACTCTCACCAAAATTGATGAACCCGAATTAGTATACACTTCAAAGTCGAACAACCTTGGGAAATTCGCCAATGTGGTGGTAAAACCAGGCGATTACAACATCGTTTTCGCATGTGCAGGCAAGAAATCTCAAACCATTAACCCTTATCATTTCGCTCCGGGTTCAGAAGAAATCCACCATATAATATTTATTCCAGAATAGATATCTAACAGCTGGGAACTGTTAGATATGTACTCATAATTTTGGAGGCTTACTCGAAAGGGTAAGCCTTTTTTTTTGTGTAAATTCGAAAATGAAAAAATAATATTAGGTGGAAATAATTTCGTAATTTTACAGTCGGGAATCTACTGCTAATTAATTGGTGCTTAGCAGAAATAAAAACCTAATAAAATGAAAATTCAATTCCTTTCTTTAAGTGTAATCATCTTCTTACTCGGATTTTCTATTCCTGCCAAAGCAGAAAAGCTTAAAACTGAGAAAACAACCGAAGCCAAGGCCAAAGAATGGGTTAAGAACAAGCCACTTGAGTTTATCGAAAACAAAGGACAGCTTATTAATACTGAGGGAAAACCGGCAGATAATGTGTTATTTAAAACTTCGTTTGGGAGTTGCGACATTTATATAACTCAACAGGGTTTGAGCTATGTTTTTGTGAAAACTGCTGAAAAGGATAAAGAAGAAATTGAGAAAGAAAAGAAAATGAATTCCGGAGAAGATGAAAATGAGGAATCTAAGAAAATAATGTATTATCGATTGGATATGAATCTGGTGGGAGCGAATATTCAAAAATCTAATATAATAAAGGAGGAAGAAAGTAAACAAGGCCATTATAATTACTTTTATCCTCATTGCCCCAAGGGAATTTATGATGTGAAGGGATATGGAAAAGTCACCATAAAAGATATTTATCCGGGAATTGATTGGGTTTTATATTCCAATACAAATTCAAAAGAACATCCTTTGAAATATGATTTTGTGGTTCATCCTGGCGCCGATTATAATGAGGTTAAGATTAAGTTTAAGAATATTCAAAATATGAGTTTGTTGGAAAATGATAAAAAACTTAAAATTGAAACCATCGCAGGGAATATTGAAGAAGGTGAATTAGTGTGCTACAGCAACGAAAAAGAGGAAATAAGCAGTAAATACGTAATTGAAAATGATAGTTTAATTTCATTTGAAATAGGCGATTACGATAAAGCTAAAACCTTGATAATTGATCCATTGGTTTGGGCAACTTACTATGGGGGAGGCACAAGTTATGATGGCTTTAAAGCAATTTGCACCGATTCACATGACAATATTTACATCGCCGGATATTCTAATTCCACAAATTTCCCAACCTTAGAATTATTAGGAGCTTATTGGCAGGCAACAATTTCAGTTTATTGGGATGCTGCTATTTTAAAGTTTAGTCCTCAGGGTCAAAGGCTTTGGGCTACTTGCTATGGAGGAAATCGCACAGAATATGCTAGTTCTATAGCTGTAGATAGTCAGAATAGTATTTTTATAACCGGGAATACTAATTCTACTAACTTTCCCATTCAACAATTAACTGCTAGCTACTGGCAAGATACGCTTGGGGGACAGGATAGTCTTTATGACATATTTCTATTAAAATTCGATTCTCTCGGGGTGAGACAATGGGCAACTTATTATGGAGGTAGCGCACACGAAGAAGGGAATAGTATTAGAATAGATAATCAGGATAATGTTTATATGGTTGGAACGACATCCTCATCAAATCTTCCTACTCAACAATTAACTGGAGCCTATTGGCAAGCAACTTATGGTGGGAATAACGATTTTTTTATTTTAAAGTTTAATAACATGGGAGTCAGGCAATGGGCTACCTATTATGGAGGGACTGGGATTGATGCGAATTACAATCAAACTAGCAATTGCTTAGCCATTGATAGTCAAAATAATGTTTACATAACGGGAAACACATCTACTTGGGGCTTCCCAACACAACAACTCACGGGTGCCTATTGGCAAGCGAACGGAACACAAGATATCGTAATATTGAAATTTAATAGTCAAGGCGTTAGGCAATGGGCAACCTATTATGGTGGGACTAGTGAAGAAAATGGAATTTCTTTATGTATAGATATTCAGGATAACCTCTTTATTACCGGTTATACTTCTTCTGCAAACTTCCCAACACAACAATTCCCTGGATCATATTGGCAAGACACATTAGGTGGGTCATATGATATGTTTATTTTAAAGTTTAATAATAGTGGAGTTAGAGAATGGGCTACCTATTATGGAGGTAGTTCAAATGACCAAGGGACCACTGTCTTTTCAGATAAAAAAGGCTCAATTTATATTACAGGATTTTCGCAATCAGATAATTTTCCCCTTAAACAATTAGCCGGAGAATATTGGCAATCTACTTTTGCTGGATTAAAGGATGCTATTTTGCTAAAATTCAACAATCAAGGTTTCTTAGATTGGTCGACCTATTATGGAACATATGCATTTGATTGGGGAACAAGCATAGCTAATGACAATAATAACTCTGTCTATTTTATAGGTGAATGGCCTGCAAACGGGGCCTACACTGTTAACCCGGGAAATGGAGCCTATTACGATAGCAGTTGGAATGGAGATGACGACAGTTATATTTTAAAATTTAAACCTTGCCATATTTTATCTCCAACTATTACACAAAACGGCAACATACTTACCTCAAACTTCGCAACAGGCAACCAATGGTGTAATCAAAATGGAATCATAGTTGGAGCCATCAATCAGGATTATACCTTTAGCACAAATGGGGAATATTATGTAATTGTAAGCGAATTTGCATGCCCTTCCGATACTTCAAATGTAATTTATATTACCAATGTTGGCATTAATGAAAACGAAAATTCGAACATCCATATTTA
>CAIXTV010000030.1 GCA_903922465.1 uncultured bacterium | reverse complement strand
TTGGATGAGAGGATGTGGGGGATGAAGATGTAAAGATTGTTGGACACAAATATCAAGGTTATGACCCAACAAGAAATTGCAAGAATTAATAGAGAAATAGAACTACTTATTTGTAGAGTGGAAGATGAGTATTATGAAAACACGGAATTAGAATTGATTAATCTAATCGAGAAAAACAGTTCTAACCCATTGAACAAATTTATGGTTAGCATACTAAATGGAAAGCTGGAAGAATTGTACACAACGATTGCAGAAATGGAAAATGATCTTAGAAGATTAAGATTAGACCTAATACTGGATGGTGATGATGATGAATTAATCTAAACTCCTAATTTATAACCACTCTAATATAAAATGAAAAAATCAGGCTTCCCACCTATCATCGATCAAAACACCGAAATATTGATTTTAGGCTCCTTGCCCAGCGATTTATCCATTAAGGCTGGCGAGTATTATGCTAATCCACAGAACCAGTTTTGGAAGATTATATTTGCGATTTTCAACAACAATCTAACGCTAACTAAATACAGCGAGAAAACCGATTTGTTGCTAAAGAATAAAATCGGGTTATGGGATGTGATGACCGAAGCAGATCGTGTCGGTAGTTTAGATTCAAATATCAAAAATGCGGAGCTAAATGATTTCAGTGGCTTATTTGAAACATATCCAAATTTGAAAAAATTGGCGTTCAACGGGGAAAAGTCATTCAGCACTTTTATGAAAATGAAAATAAGTATGCCACAGATGGAACTTATTACACTGACATCAACAAGTCCTGCAAACGCCAGAAAATCTCTCCAGCAGAAGCTGAGGGAGTGGGAAATATCATTGAAATAATCTATAAACCCAACAAACAGAATTAGAGTTAATCCCCCTTCGCCATCCCTTTCGCCATTTCGTACTCAGCACTGAACGGCAAGTTTAGTTCTTTCAGCATAACGGCTCAGGTTCAAAATTGGAAATATTACCTGATGGATGGAGTGTATGGGAGTAGCGAATTATTATGATTTTATTTTTTTCAACCATAAATCTCGTTCCTGAAAAACTCCCATATCAATACCATAGCTAATGTGTCGAGCTCACAGTATTTTAGTAAGCCTATACTAACCAATTCTTTCTCAACATCTGACATTTCAGCAAATTGAGTCTTGCAAAAAGCGACCATTGCGGCTCCGCCCTCAGCTAAAGTTGAATCAACAATGTATTCTTCCAGTTCTTCTTCTTCAAAAATTGGCGGAAGCAATTTGTATGGGTTTGTCACAACCCCATCCTTAATTTGTATCCACACCTTATCTATATAATTGTGGCTGGGGATTTCATCAGTTCCGTATATAGGTTTTGAATATTTTTCCTGAAGAAACTTACTGCGGTTTAGAACTGCTGGTAAAATGGCTTTGATGGAGTTGGAGCCCTTGGCATACGGATCGTAGTAGAATCTTTTTACCATTTCCAAAAGATCAACCATGTTCCTGTCGCCTACCCATTTTTTAGTTTGTTTTTCGGTGCTGTGCGTTAGAGTAATAATCCAATCACAGAGTTCATTCTTATCAGGAACTTCACTAACAGGAGACTCTTTTAGCTGAACATAAATCATGTTTAAGTAGCTGTTCTCATGGGTTGCATAACGGAAGACGGTACCTTCATCCTGATCCAGTTCTTTCTTCAATGCCCTTACAAAATCAAAATTCGGGAACTTCCCACGTTCGATATTCAGGTATTGACCAGCATGATTAAGATTACCAAATTCATCAATAGTATGATGCGAAAATTGGAATGCCACACCTTCATATGGACGCATATTTTTATGGAAAGGTATTGCAACGGCAGTGGTCTCAAAGTCTACGAAATGCAGAGGGTATTTCCATGAATCCATTTCAACTTTAAGTTCATCCACCATCAAAACCATGGAGTTATCATTCTCAACAGCTTTTTGAATCTGGATTCGCTGACGTTCAGTTCTGGTCATTCCACTTTTTTTCGACTTAGCATCACCAATATCGTCATTGGTTAAGTCATTCAAAAAATATTTTCCATCCTGAATCGCTTGATCTTTTTTTCTGAAATCCCATAATTCAAGTATAGATGGCTTATCAAAATCATGATCTATGAACTCCGCCATGCTTTTCCAACATTCGTGATAACCAGATTTCATCCCAGCTTTAAGCTCTGTAGGTTCGCATCGGAATTCGCAGTTTTTGCATTTACTTCCCAATGAACTTTCGATTTTCTTATCCTTAAAATAATAATCGGATAAAATCTTTATCCGATCTTTAAAAAGTATTTCGGGATAATTAGCCGTGTCAATACCTGCATAAATTCGATCAATGATATCATCGATTTTGACCTTGATAAGGATTTCGTTGCCCAAGGTTAATGTTGATAACCCTGCTTTATTCTTTATTTCAGGGTACCCGTCTTTATTTCGGGTTATCAAAAACTGTTGGTTCAGCCCATCAACTGAAGTTCTTGCATTTTTATTTGCCAACATCAAATATGACCAAACTTCAAGTTCGGGATGAGCTTTTGTGATTACATATTTTTGGAAAGCAACATCATAAATATAAGGTATCCATTTAGAATCCAGACAGTTACTTTTATTTAGAAAATCCATGGAATCCTTACCATCGAAAGATTTTGCTTTAACTTCAATCAGTTTGAGCCTATTGCCTTCTTTTACGACAATATCTGCCCGAATAAAAAGGTTTTCGTGCTTAAAAGCTGCCTGATAAATGACCACTTTATCCTGAAGTAATAGTGAATTGGTTGTCTCAATTACTTTATCATAATCCCATCCATCGACCAGTATTCCACCTGCATGGTATAGTCTTGCCAACTCTTCAACTTGAAATCCGCCTTCTGCGAGGGCTTCCAAAAATGGATCATCAACTTTTGAATCTGGGTACTCTTTTTTATTGGTGTAAAAAAGTTTTGTCTCGCATTCAAGGGCGAGTTTAAATCGGGATTTAGTCAGAAAACGTGGTTTCATATCGGCTTAACCCAAGAAAAAGTATTTATTTTTGATAATAATTTTAATAACATGATAATAGATACTCGAAAGTAGTAAGATCACGCAATATTGTATCATGCTGAATATAAGTATTTTGTACCATGCAAACTCAAATAAAAAACGCAGCATTGTTAGGTCTCTAATATTAAAAATCAAAAAAGTGACCACCGCATCAAAATATAACAAAAAGAACGAAAACGGTAAAACCAACACTAAAATGAACAGGATCACCTTAGTTTTTTGATACATCTTGAAAGCCTTGATTTCATTGGGGTCTCTATACATAATGTATTTTATTTGTAATTTAATTTTTTTTCTCAGAAAAAAAGTGTAAACTTTGTAGTGCGATTTTAATTTTTTGGTACAATAAAAGTACGAATAAAATCTGGATAAAAAAAATTGGAACTGAACTGGTTCCATCACCACTCACTTTTTTTTAAAATAACGGAGGATGTTCTATGAGAGCACGGTTGCTTATTTGTGTATTGTTGATAGCTCTTGTTTGTGGATTCGAGGCTTCAGCTTTCGGTATGGTTACGAAGGAAGAAGAGATAACTTATCCGCCCAAACAAAAACCCACGGAGATCAAAGACATTGTTGCGAGTTTTGATTCACTTACAGCGAGTGTAAAAGATTTAGCTGAAGCTGTGGTGGGTGATATCAAAAAACAAGGTCTGAAGAAATCAGTTGTAACTCACCAAAAATTTTATGGCACAATTTTCGTGTTTGGATTCCTATATTTTATATGGTCACGAACAAGAGATAGAAATTAAACCTAAAAAACGATAAATATGATAGAAGGACAAAACACCTTATCTATAATTGCCAATTTGCATAGTAAGTTATATGACATATCACTGGATGAAACCGAAAAACTTGAAATAGTCGGTAATTTGATAAACGACCTTGAGTTATCCACGGGGAACTCTCCAGCGAAATTGTTTAATCTACTTCCAGAACAATACCTCTTGCAATTACTTGTTGAACTTCAAACAATAGGTATCAATATAGAGCCTTTCCTAAGGGAAATAAATTTAGTGGACATCGAAGTTGGGCTTTCAGTCTCGTTAACCTTTGGCGATTTTTCAGATGAAAAGTTTCTAAAATCACTACTTTTCATATGCACAAGGCTCGAAAATGAAAATCGCCAGAATGCTCTTTCTAAAATCGCAATTGAATGTGCCAAATTATTCAACTACACTGCTGTTGATAAAATATTGGTTGATTTAAATCTCCCCGATTATAGAACAGTCGTATTAGATGCTGTTTTCGAATCTCACCTGCATAATAATGAATATGAAAAAGCTGAAGGGGTGATTAATTTAACTGAAGATGCTTCTGATAAGGCATCAAAGTATTCGGAATTGACTGAAAGACTCAATAAATATGGATTGAATAAAAAAGTTCTCGATATACTCCCAGAACAAAACGATTTATTGGTCAAGTTTGAAATCTTTATTCAGATTATTCTTGACTATGACCGTTCAAAGAACACCAAGGTTGTTGATGTATTGATCGAGGAATTGATTGAAATGTCAAAAGCTGTTGATGATAAGTACGCACAGACGATGTGTATCAATGAACTTGCTCAACTTGCAATGATTCTGGGGCGACCAGAAGAATTGAATGATTACATTGAAGATGTGCTTTTCAGAATCGATCATCTTCTTGATCCAAATGAAGGAAGTTTAGCATTCAAATATCTCTTTTCGACTTTGATTATTAATGATTATTTTGATCAAGCATACGAAATATTGAATAGCCGATGGGGTAGAGTTGATAGTAATGGGAATTTTAGGATGGTTGAAGCCCATGTAGATGATATCAAAAGTGCAATCAATGCAATCTTATTACAGATAAAAAAATTGACCAGAGAGAATGAAATCTCAAATTTTACCACCTATGATTCAGAAATAAAAGGTCTTTACAATGCAGCGCAAAACACAATTAGCATGTTGGATGACGATAGTGAATTAGATGACTTATCATATCAAATAGCAATTTCATCTGCCGAGAACGGATTTTTCAACGAAGCATTAACTATAAATGAAAAGATAAGTAACAAAGGTTATAAAAACTCGGTAAGTAAAAACATCCCTCTTTTAGCCCTAAAAAAAAGGATGTATAAAAATGCTATTGATCTTTCAGAAAAGATTCCTATTGACAAGTTAAAGGTCGAGACACAGCTTATAATGGCACCTCTGTTGACAAAAAATGGTTACAAAACCGAAGCTGATAACTTTGTTCAGAATTGGATTAAAGATAATATTCGCCTTTAGAATGAAAACTCTGATGCGAAGAGTTGTAATAACAGGGGAAAGAGAATAAACCTAAAAAACGATAAATATGACAGAACCTTCAGGCATCAAAACATCCGATCTTTTTCAAGGACAAAATACAAGTTCTAACGAGGCTACCTTAGCCATAATAGCCAATTTATACGGTAAAATATATGAGGTGTCATTGGATGAAACCGAAAAATCAAAAGTAGTCGGTAATTTGATGAATGAACTTTTGATTTCAACGGGTAATTCCCCAAAGAAATTGTTTGATCTGGTGCCTGATAAATATCTGTTCCAGCTATTAATAGACTTTCATGTTCTTGGTGTTGATATTGAACCAATGCTCATTGGCATAGATTTAAACAGACACGAACAGGGTTTGTCTGTCCTATTAACTTTGGGTGATTTTGCTGATGATAAATATGTTAACTCGTTAATTTTCCTCTATTCAAAGCTCGAAACCCAAAGGTGCCAGAATGCGCTTCTGAAAATTGCTGAAAATTGCATTGAAGCAAACAACCATAAAAAGGCAAAAAAAATGTTGCCTCAAATTGATTTACGGGATGATAGAATCTTTGTAATAGAAGCAATGTTTGCTGCCCACCTGTTAAAGAAAGAATTTGACGAAGCGGAGAATATTATATTTCAAGTTAAGGATTACCCGAAAAGTGCTTTTCTTTATACAGGGCTGGTTGAAGCGTATCTCAAAAATGATCTTTATGATAAGGCTTTTGAAATTCTTGGGCATCAGGATCAACCTTTAATCAGGTTTGAGGTATTGGTTCAGATAATCCTGCATCACATTAGGATCAAAAGTACAAAGGTCGTAGATGTCATGATAGATGAAGCCGTAGAACTTGTTGGGGATATTGATGATTTATTGATTCAAACCATGTGTGCTGCTGAACTTTCCGAAATTGAAATGATATTTGGTCGTCCTGATGAGCTCAAAATGCGTGTTGAAGATGTGTTATACAGAATTGAAAAAACACTTGATTTTGAACAGGGCTGTTTAGTATTTAACTATCTGTTCTCTTCAGCAATTTTCTATGAATATACCGCACAGGCTTATGATCTTTTACGTGAAAGGTGGGGTGGTGTAGGTTGCAATGGTGGTTGGATGATGGATCAAAATCACACAACGGATGTGAATTGTGCGATTTTCACTATCCTTAAGCAAATTAAGAAACTGGTAAGGGAAGATGAAATCACAAATTCATCTACCAACGATTCAGAGATTAAGCGTTTATACCGAGTTGCTTCTGAAACTGTTTATTTTTTGGACGACACTAAAGTGGCTGATGATTTGAGGAACAAAATTACACTATCGTTTACCGAAAACGGTTTTTTTGATTTAGCTGCAAAGATGACCTTAGAATGGAATTGTAAAAATACTATCTACTCTTACATGCCTTTATTGGCTTTGAAACGTAGGCGGTATAAAAAAGCTCTTAAACTTACAGAAGCCATTTATGTCAGCAAAACCAAAATCGAGACCCAGCTTATAATGTCGCCCCATTTGGTGAAAAATGGTTACAAAACCGAGGCTGATAACTATGTTCAGAATTGGATAGTTTCTTTATCACTTAAACCTTCAAATTGAAACCTATGATAACAAGAGTAGATTGGGAAACTTACACTGATAAATCCAATTCACGGATAATATATTGGGATGATAATGAGCCTTGTACTTATGAGGAAAAGGTGGAAATCATGGAATCTATGACACCTGATAAAGTAAAAAGAATTTATCCGTATGAGCCTAAACCCATGTATCTCAACTTGTTTGCTGAAATTTATTTTGATAATCAAATTTACAAACAACGACTCATTTTACACCTTAGCCAAAAAATCAACATAAAAACCGACAGGTCATTGGCAAAAATAAAGTGTTTCGGCAAATCGGCTGATACTGAACTAATCTATGAATCTATTCGACAAACTTATCATTCGGTTTTAGATGAGGAAAACGAAACCACCTTGTATTTTGAAGAATTTAAAACTGATAACCATGGAAAACCTATTTCAATTCTAAAGATATTGCTTGGGATCAATCAAATTGCGACCCATTATAGTTCAACCGTTGAAACCTCGTCTACACCATTGGGTAAATTGCTTTGGGATTCTTGGGATGAATTACTACAAAATGAAGCATGAGCAGTAAAACAAAACAACCATATAAAATTATAGAGAACATTGAAACACTTTCAATGCTTGACAACATTGAGATCATTGCTACGCAAGCGTATGAGTCTAACCTGTCACTTGAATTCAAAGATTTGGTTCGCCCACATGTTCAGATTGTGGCAGATTTTTACGGAATTACCGAGCTTCAAACTATTTTGCTTTCAGCTCTTATTACGATAAATCTTCAATCAAATTCGGTCGAGTTTACTGAGCTTTCACGATTTTTTGATATCAGTCCTATAACACTTGCAAAACACATTCCACAGATAAAAATCCTGATTGATAGGCAATTTATTAGACCAACTGCCGAAGACAACAGAAAAAGAAGAAGACAAACCCAATTAAACTCGCAGGAGTATTTCGTCAATAAGGATTTTTATCATGCATTAACAAGTGGAGAAAAATACGCTCCTGCTTCACGAAAAGCTGGTGATGTTTTCGATTTGATGAAAATTGTCACAAATATTATTTACACAAAAGATGAGTTTCAAAACGAAACTGAAGTGTACTCCGTGCTGAATCAAACACTGGAGCAAAACAACGACATCCAGTTTGTTATTGATTTAAAAGCTTATAATTTAGATAACCAAAATCTGATTTTATTCCTGTGCATTTGCAGTGCATTTCTCGAAGACCCAAATAATGAAGTTGATCTAACGAAGTTGGTTTGTTTTCTTTTTCCTGATATCAAAGAAAACATGAAAATCCGTAAGCAGTTCATAAACATTGAACATCCGCTACAAAAGCATGAATTGGTTGAACTCGAAAAAGGCTATTTCCGCTATGACTCTTCCGCTCATTTAACAGAAAAAGCATGGGGACTTTTAGTTGGAGAAAATGCGGAAATGTTTACCAAAACAAAAACTGCTCCGAACAGACAATTCCAGATTATTAAAACTGAAGATATTGTTGAAAAACGCCTGTTCTATGCTGAAGAGGATCAGAAAGAAATCGATTTCATCGTTGATATTCTACAGCCCGAAAATTATCATAACATGATGAAACGGTTGGCTGACGATGGTTTACCCGAAGGTTTGTGTATGTTGTTCTATGGTGAAGCAGGTACTTCAAAGACCCAGCTATGTTATACCATTGCTAAAAAAACGGGTAGGGATATATTTAATTTCAAGTTGAGTGAGGCAAAATCCATGTATTATTCGGAGAGTGAAAAATTGATTAAAAAAGCATTCGATTTTTATCGTGAGATGGTTGTAAAATCAACATTGGCTCCAATATTTCTGCTCAATGAAGCAGATGGAATTTTAGGTAAGCGACATAGTGGTGATGGTACAAATCAAAGCATCCAAACTACGAATAATGCCTTACTCACCATTCTGTTGAATGAATTTGAGACCTTAAACGGAATTTTACTGTCAACGACCAACCTTCAAGATAATTTTGACGATAGTTTCTATAGGAGGTTCATTATAAAAAAGAAGCTGGAAAAACCGAGCGTTGAAGTCCGCAGAAAAATATGGGCTGATAAAATTCCGTGGTTGAACCAGCAGGAACTGATGATCCTGTCCAAGTATGAGATCACTGGGGCAATTATCGAGAATGTCCAGCGGAAACTTATTATGCAACGGGCACTATATGGCACTGATCAACCAGAACTTGCGTTGATTATTAACTACCTCAAAGAGGAAAATATCGGCAAATTCCAACAGCGGAGCAGGATTGGTTTTGTGAAGTAGTTGAGCAGGAACTATATTGTACATATCACTTGAAAACCACTATTTTTTATCAGGAGCCGCCCCTTTGAATATTGAACTTGGATTGAACCCTTACCCTTTTCGCAATAATCTACTCAAATGGCAACACCCTTACTGTAAAAGGTTTTAACTCGCTGGGCTGTGCCATTTTACAATTCGACATTACCTTTATTCAATTTGAGAAAAGTTTTCATGTATCAGGAATTAAGTAATAGCAATATAAATAGTGGTTTTCCAACAAGCGTTTTAAGTTAGTCTTTCAAAGAATTTAAATATTTAAGCAGTCTGGATTTGTGTTCTATTACAAATTCATCTATAGACTTGTAGATACTGTTTTGGAAAATTAAATCCCCAATTTCGCCATCTTTCCACTCAGTAGCATCTTTCAAAATGGCATCTTTTAACCCACGATATCTGTTTGAGACGTCTATTAACCACTCATTATCTTTTTCATATTTATCGACTTCCTCTGGTGATAATTTTGATTTTTCCATAATGTGATTTTTGATTTTTTTGTATAAGGGTTGTTTTATGGCATTATTAAGGTTGTCCAATAATCTGGATAAACTCTTGACCATTCAATATTCTCTGCCGATCTAAAATTTTCCACTTTTCTCTTTTTTTAGGATTATCATCTTTGCCTTCGGGGTGCAGATAATAATAAGCATCCACAAACTGATCGACATCGATTTTACCTAATACAAAAAGAAGGGGTAAGGTGATTGAGACACTTACAGAAAAGCGATAAAGAATATATGCGAAATTATTTTGAATATTACTCATCTGCCTGTAAAGTGGGAAAAGGAGTTGAACGATATCATCAGGAGTTTTATCAACATCCCATTTCTTCATTTCTTCACGGTCAGAAGCTCCATTAATCATCAGGTCAACCCATTTAGCCCCATTGCTGTTAATAAAATCTATGACGCATTGGATATGTTGTTTTTGTTCCTCCCGCCATAGAGGATCCGAGGCTAAACGATAACATAAATCCCATTGGATCATGTCTTCGAAAAACTCATCAGGTAAAGTAGGGATAATAGGGTATTCCTCTGATACCTGATAGATTTGATAGCACAATGATTTGTCTGGCTGCTCCAACATACCAGCATCATCAGGGTAATTAAATGCGATATCCTTTAGAAGTAAGTCAATGGCAGGTTTTGAAAGCCCATAATTTTTGTGGTCTTTGTGAAGATGAAGAGGTATGCCCGATGCTGTCTTTATCCAGTAGCGATCTTTTGAGGTTTCGTAGATGCTATAACTATCGATCATGTTTTTTGGGGGTATTAAACCTCTGGCTATTAATTAACTTCAATGAGATTAATATGCATGCCTCTATTCATCGCATTCAAATTCAGATGTTTTCTTGCAAATTTAAGATCGCTTCTTATTTGCCCAATTACAAGAATGTTATCATGTTTTTCGGAAATTTTTGAAATTTCTAACTGTGAGTTTAAATCCCATAAGTTAAAATCAGGGAAAATTATAATCATTTTGACATCAATAGGATAGTCAATAACTCTCATTTCAGTATGATTAGAATATCCTATAAGCCGCTTTGTAGTAAAGGCAACTGAAGTAGTTTTGTGCTTGTCAAAAAAGTTGCAGTAATCATTAAACTCCATTTCCAATTTAGTCCATGTCTTACTGTCTTCCGATCCATTGGTAGAAAAAAATGGATTTCTTTGAAAAAACACATCGAATTTATTTTCATTATTTATAGCACCCCCTGCAATTTCTAAAAGTTTTACATAATCATTGCATTCAACAAAAATCGGGGTTTTCTCATATTTCCATTTTGGATTTAAAAGCATTTCAATTTTTTTTGAAAGGACTTGGGTATTGCTTTCTTGCGAATCTGTTGAATTTGTCATGGTTAAAGATTTAGGTAAGTATATATTTATTGTTTTATTAAGAATTATTCATTTGTAGATTTTCCACATAAAAATAGCGTGGAACATTAACATTAAATGCTTACGAGGTACTGGTATACCTACAACCACAAATAAGTTAAGTCCACGCCAGAGCGTGGACGTTAAACTTATTAAACCATGGTTGTTTAAAAATTACCAGTTTTCGTAAGTAGGCTAATAGCTAACGTCTCTATTATATTTTATGTCTTTTTTCTATACCATACATATTGGATTTGATACCATCAAAAGTACTAAAAAACTAAGGCAAATATTAAAGTTTATCACTAAATCTTTAAGTTTAGTTTTGCTATATGAAAAGAGGCTGTTATTAAATAGCAGCCTCTTTTCATTTTAATTTAAACGGAACGCTTGATAGTAATGGTTAAAATTAAGCAGGGCAATTAATTTACCACTATCTTCCTGTTAATTAAACTGTTACCATCTTCTATTGAAATAAAGTAAACTCCCCGACCATATTGTGCCAAATCAAAGCTGAATTGCTGATTTTCTACATTTTCTTCTGCGATTTTGGCACCAAAAGAATTGAAAATTGTTATTGTTTGCATATTCTTCTCTGAGGAAATGTTGATTTTCCCACTGGTCGGATTAGGGTAAATGGCTATTTTATCTGCAATTGGCTCCTGAATTCCAACCGAACCAATTGCTACAATTATATTTGATTGATCGCTAACACATCCCATCGAATTCGTTTCGGTACAAATAACTTGACCATATCCAATACTCCCCCATTGAACGGTCACACTATTTGCTGTTGTTGAGAGAATATTTCCACCTACGATGCTGAAAGCATATAAGGAGCCAGCGATTTGAGTTACGGAATATGTTTGTACTGACCACTCAGGGACAAGAGCCGAACCCCAAATTGTTGGAGGTGTTACAACAACGACCATTAATGCAGCGTAGTTACTCTGAACACTTCCGTTGGCGTTATTAACTACACAGTAATAGTTTCCTGCGTCCGCTGGCTGAGCATTATTTAGATTGTAAGTAGGCTGGTTCCCATTAGGTAGTTGATTCCCATCCTTGTACCACGTATAATAAAATGGAGATGAGCCTGATGATCCAACAGTAAAGGAAGTGTTAGAATTTTTGCAGATCGTTTGGGGCTGAGGCTGAAGAGTGATCGTTGGACTTCCTAAGATTGTTACATTTAATATTGATGGCTCGCTTACACAACCCATAGAACTGGTTTCAGTACAAATAATTTGCCCGACACCAGTGCTTCCCCATTGAACGGTAATACTATTAGCTGTCACAGAAACTTGGCTGCCATTTACTACACTGAATGAATATGTTGAGCCAGAAGTTGTGCTTACAGAATAAGTTTGAACAGACAATCCATTAACAACTGTGGCTCCTAAAATTGAAGGAGGGGTAACAACGATGACATTTAATGTTGCTGAGCTGCTTTGGCAATTACCACAATTATTTGTCGCTATACAATAATAATTCCCTATATCTGATGACTGAGCGTTTGAGACTGAATATGTGGGTAGATTGCCGTTTGAAAGCATTACCCCATCTTTGTACCATTGATAAGTAAGTGATGCTCCTGTTGCAATAATCGTAAATGAGGTAGCCCCATTTTTACATATCGTTTGATTTTGGGGCTGTGATGTAATAACAGGTTCAGTCGAAGAAAATTCTTCATTTGTATTTAATGTACCGTAGTCACTAATTTGTCCTCCAATTGCGTATAATTTGTTATTGACATTTTCTAAACAAAAACTTATCCTTAATGTTGGCATTGTCGTTTGAGTTACCCAGCTATTCGTTAATGGATCATACACTTGGTTGGCTCCTGTCATAGTATATGGATAAGTAGTAGCCCCACCAATTACGTATATTTTGCCAGATAATGTTTTAGCTTTCATGCTATATCTTGGAGTTGGTAATGGTGAAAGCGTATTCCATGTATTGTTTAAAGGATAGTAAACCTCATGTAAGTTTAGAGCAATTAAAGAACCATCCGTTCCACCAAAAACATGGATTTCGTTATTACATACAGCAGTGGCAAAGTCTCCACTTGCTGTTGGAATAGGTTGTTTGGTTGTCCATAATTGGGTTACGGGATTGTATTCTTCAACAATGTTAGTTCCTGGTGAAATCCAAGTTGTCATACCTCCTATAGCATATATTTTTCCATTTACAGCTTCACAACTTAATCCAGCCCTTCCCGTTGGCATTGGAGTTTCCGTTGCCCAAGTGTTCGTTTGAGGATCATATACTTCATTAACAGTTAACCTATTCGAATTCATATATGAACCGCCTACACAATAAATCTTATTATTAACCACCGCAACTCCAAAGTATTGACGAATCGTGGGCATTGGGCTTTTAGTTGTCCATGTGTTTGTGCTTGGATCATATTCTTCAACAATCCCAGTATTAGCATTAGTGCCTAAGAACCCTCCAATTACATATAGTTTTCCATTAACAACAGCCGATCCAGCAGAAGATCGTGGAGTTGGCATGGCTGCTTTTGTAGTCCAAGTTCCTAAACATGAATTTTGATTCTCATTAAATAATGATGTTATACCATTTTGTGACAGAGCCCAATTATAAAACCTGATATCATCAACCTGTCCGTTAAAATATCGACCATCTCCCTGCTTCCCAATACATACAATAGATGAAGGATTATCGGCTGGGAACGGAAGGTTGCTCCAGTTATAATCCATAACCTGTGGCACAGCATTGATATATACAGTTGAATAAGTAATACCATATACCCATACCAGATGGTACCACTGGTAGTTTGAAATAGAATTAACTGTGTGCGGTGCACCAAATGCGCAAATATCGGTACCAATATTTCTTACTGCATTATGGTCGATGGCTTTATCATTATCAACCCAAGCACTTGGATTTGATTTACTAAAAAATGCTCCTAAATTTGATGCTGAAGTATTGATTCGACACCACATTGAAAGAGTAAAAGCTCCAGCCATGTTAAATTGGCTTGGATTCGCAATCTGAATAAAGGAATTTGTACCGTTAAATTCATAGGCACTATTAGCGTTTCCAAATCGATCCTGACATAATACAGCATTATTTACTGTACCGTTATTTGAATTCCCGCTCATGTCCTGAGCATTCCCGTTGAATGGATAATAACCTACCACTCCATTAGTAGGGATTTGAGCATCTGTTGCCAAATTCAGGAAAATGCATGCAATGATGCTTAATAATAAAAGTAGATTTGTTTTCATGGTTTAATGATTTAAGTGGGTTTCTTTTTATGACCAAGGAAAAGCTCCTCAATCAATTACTATTCAAAGATATTTCGACAAAATCGAGAAAAATAGGTGAATTACTCTACGCTGAATTTTGAAAATTATCGTTGATAATTGGAAAACTATCGGAAAATCTTTCGATAAAAAAACACTTTCTCAATTATATCAAAATTGAAGTAAAGTTAGTAAAAAAAAAGACCTCAAATCGAGGTCTTATACTTATTTGGATAAGTTAAATGATTGAATATGCAAAAGTATTAAATATAAAAAATCATATTAGAATATCTTGATCTATCCTTCACTCGTAATTATAAATGTGAGGCACAGATCAAAAGTAGTTTGCTTGATAAAAACCAAAACCAACAATTACTTATCGTTGGTTTTTACAAATTATCGTCTGGAAATCTGGAATTATCGTGAGAGGCGATTATGCATGATGGGTAGGGAAGGTAACCTCAACTCTGGTACCTAAAGAATTCAATTTATCATCCCCCATGTCAATAATACTAAAACTGTATAAGTTGGTCTTGTGCTTATCATTTAACAAAGCAAATCGATCTGAAATGTTTTGGATGCCTTTAGATTGATGAATAGTGATCATGCTATCTTTCCGACTTTGGGAATATTTCCGTCCAACACCGTTATCTTCAACGATAAACTTATATCCAGCTTTATCCATTTGCTGAACCTCTATATAAAGTTTGCCATTTTCTTTCTTTTCCATTAATCCATGCTTGATAGCATTTTCAATAAATGGCTGAATGATCATCGGTGTGATTAAAGTTGATTGTAGTGAAATTTCTGGATCAATTATCTCTTCATAAATAAAAAGCCCATCAAATCTCATTTTTTCAAGCTCAATGTAGAACCTTAAGTATTCCAGTTCTTCACCTAACGGTATAACCTCTTTAGATGCATTTTCCAAGGTTTTTCTAATCAACTTTGAAAACATGATCAGATAATATAATGCCTTATCCACATCATTATCGAGAATATAAGATTGAATTGAATTGATGGCATTAAAGATAAAATGCGGCTTCATTTGGGCTTGTAGAGCCCTCATTTCAATGTTAGCCATTTCTTGCTGTAGTTCAGTTTTCTGTTGTTCACGCTTTCGTATTTCACTGATCCTTGATTGATAAAGGAGCCATATTATTGATAAAAAAGTCAAAACCATCAACGTTATGAACCACCATGTTTTATGGAATGGACGTGCTATCGAAAAATCAAGTTCTATCTTTTCTACACGTGAATTATCTATACTATTATAAACTTCAACCTCCAATTTGTATTTCCCTGCATTGAGAGAGGTGAAAACAGCTTTAGGATCAGGATTAAACTGTGTCCAGTTATCATTTAATCCGTTGAGTCTGTATCGGTAGTATGTATTTTCAGGCACAAGATAGTTAAGGGTAGAAAAATGAAAAGTCAGAGATGTCTGGTCAGAATCATACCTATATTTATTCGGAATTCCACTGACCAAATTGCGTTTAGGGTTCTGACCAATAAACTGAAAAGAATGATTGTGAACATCAACACTTTGAATGCTCGGACTTTGTTCTGTGCTACTGAGAATTTCCAGTAAGGCTGTATTGATCTTCACCAATTGATTATCGGTTCCTACCCAAATATTCCCATTAGAATCCAATTCTGCTGTTTTGCCAGAATAGTCTGTAAATCCTTGATCCTGATTAAAAAAACGTATCCGCACTTTTTCGTTTGAATAGACCGTATTCAAATCAATAAGGTTCAATCCAAGATTTGTTCCTACATAAAGACGATTTTTGGCATCAGCGATCATCCATCGGATTACATTCCCCAAAATTCCATCATTGTTTGTGATCTTACGAAGAATCTTCAGTTTACCTTTTACATAGCTGACAATAAGAATTTCCCCATTGTTGGCACCAACTACTACATTTCCAGATTGATCAAAGCTCAAACAGTTTATTATTTTTGGCAGAGATGTATCATTTGTACTAAATGCATCAACTTGTCCATGGTATAATCGGGAAAACCCTTCTGTTTTACTCGCAACCCATATCTCACTATTCTTAGTTATAAATTGATTGATATTTGGAACCTCGTAGCGGCAATTGATAGGGTATCTAAATTCTGGGTAAACGGATGCAAGGTAGACAGATTTATAGGCTAACCCTGTGTGATATAAGGAATCATTATTATCAAAAATAAAGTTCTGCACACTGGTTTTAGATGGAATAGCTGTTAATGAAATTCTCCCATTTTTATAATCCAGCCTTTTTAGCCCAAAATTATCCGAGAAGAAAATATTATCATAAGAATCTTTACCAAGCTGAAAAATATTGGGCGATAAATATACATAATGCGAAATTAGAGTCTGAAGCTTTTTTGAGAACAATTCAGGGTCATACAGGGATCGGGGAGGTGCAATTTCCGAAAATCCCAAATCATCCATAATAACTAAGTATGGATTCGGATAATTATATAACCCATTCTTTATTAATGACTTGTATTTGGTGAATGAACCCTCTTTATCAAGAAGATAAGAATTGGTTTTCTGGAATATTTTTATGTATTCATTTTTATTAAAGCTGGTGTATTTTTTCAGATCAATTGTGGAGAATGTCCCGCTATCATTAAGACTGATCAAATATCCTTTTGTCCCTATCCACAATAAACCCATATTAATCAAAAGGTCATTAACCGAAAGGTCAGGTAATTTAAAGTACATAGCATCATAGTAAGTGAATGCTGACACAGGAACTTTATAGAGTCCTTTGTTGAGTGTTCCTACCCAAAGAATATGAAAACAAGAGTCATAAAATACCGTCCATACACTTCGATCTGTTATTCCTACTTTTTCACTGAATCTTTCAACTTTCTTGCCATCGTATCTAAATAGTCCACCATATAATTCTTTACGGTCATATTCATCAGCCCATCCTGCGATCCAGACATTATTAAATTCATCTTTAGAAAAACCAAACACCTGTCCAATTTCATTGAACTGATGGCTATGTTTTCCATTATTTACAATTATCCCTAACCTCTCGTTCCCAATCAGCGTATCGCCATTTCCAAGCACCAAAGGTGAAGTGGAGGAACTTGACTTATTAACATTGTTTAGTATAAACCTTTTGCCTTTTGGATAAAAACGGATTGTTGTACTGGTTAAAGCAGCATAAACATCAATATAATTCTCACCTTCAAGAAAACCTGTAATAAAGAGTTTGTCAAACTGAGCTTTAGCTTCTTTTGCTGAAAAAGAAAGGATTTTTTTTCCATCCAAAACACTACACCCATCATTTGTTCCGACCAAAAGCAGATCAAATTTCTTTGAGTACCATACTTTTCTAACGGCATTACTGATCAACCCATCTTTGGTCGTATACTTTGTAAAATGTCGCCCATCAAATTTGGATAGTCCTCCATTCATGCAGCCGATCCACAGATTACCTTCTTTATCTTCATTTATAGAAGATATATTATTACTCGCAAGCCCTTCAGTAGTATTGTAGATTTTAAATGCCTTCCCATCAAATGAACATAGTCCTGCATCTGTTGCTATCCACATCAAACCACGGGAATCTTTATAAATCGCATTGATGCTGTTGCTTGGAAGCCCTTCATTAATAGTGTAATTTTGGGAATAGTATTTTTGAGCCCACAGTGTTACCGTGAATAGTTGTAAAACAAAGATTATAATTATTCTGGCTATCTGTAACAATGTTGTAAATTATCAGGATTTTTTATGGGTGAGCACTGTTACAAACTCGTCTATCCGTCTGGAGGCAACTTCAAGTTCAACACCACTTTCAAGAATTACTTTATGTCCATCGGTTCGGTCATACGATTTGATGTAATTCAAATTGACCAAATAAGACTTATGGATTCTGAAGAAATACTCAGGTGGCAACAGTTCTTCTACAAATTTTAAAGTTTTTGAAACGTGAATCATTTCACCCTGAGCCGTATTTATTTTGGTGTAGTTTTCGTCAGCTTCACAATAAATAATGTGATTGATCTTTACCATTTTGAACCCAGATAAAGTTGGGAGTGCCACTTTACTATTGATATCCCCGCCAACATTGAGGTTTGCCAGTAAGGTTTGAATGCGTGTCGTATTATTTTCTTCTTTTTGTTTTTTCTCGTATCGTATTAAAACCTCCCTCAAATCTATAAAGTTGAGTGGTTTGAGTATATAATCAAATGCAGCATATTTAAAAGCAGTAATGGCATAACGCTGGAATGCTGTAAGAAATACCACCTCGAATCGTACAGTATCAAAATAGTCAAAGAGTTTGAATCCATTTTCTTCAGGCATTTCAATATCAAGGAATACCATTTGGGGATTATACTTGTGTATACCATGCACAGCTTCTTTTACCGAAGACGCTGAAAAAACAATTTTTAGTTTTTCTGAAAGATAACGTGCAACGATTTTTTCGAATGTTTCACGAGCTTTGCTCTCGTCATCGACTATAATACAGGAAATCATAATGATAATTATAAGTAACAAAGATATTACTTTAATCATCGCATAAAAATAACCATTTAGTAAAAGCGACTTATAATAAATGAGTGGCGATATTGGGACAATTATCGCATGATGTTTTACGAGTACCTGAATCGTTTCATTTGAACAAATTTGAATAATCCGAACCACCTTGTCTTACATCTGGGGTACACCTGAAGTTGATTCAAAATTGTGACCGAAAAATTTGATTATATCGCCAAAATGTATTAATATTGCGGTCATTCTAAATATGATACAAATGGACGCAATAATTTGGTCAAGGGTGAGCAGTTTGTCACAAGATAACCAACGTCAAATTTTGAATCTTAAGCAGGTTGCAGCAGAAAAA
Organism: uncultured bacterium; assembly: GCA_903922465.1. Taxonomy (GTDB): domain Bacteria; phylum Bacteroidota; class Bacteroidia; order Bacteroidales; family CAIXTV01; genus CAIXTV01. The sequence goes on along the minus strand of CAIXTV010000030.1, from coordinate 24,017 downwards.
GGCTGGACAGTAAAAAGAGTATTTCAAGAAACGGTAAGCGGCACTGTTAAGACTACGGAACGGAAGGAATTTAATAAACTACTCGAATATGTAGTTCAAAACGATATTCGGCTCATACTTGTTTCAGAGATCAGTCGAATTGGAAGGCGGGTAGTTGATATTTTAATCACTGTAGATACATTCCATAAAAAAGGTATTGCAATTTATGTGCAACAGTTTAACATGGTATCCTTAGAAAATGGCAAAGAAAACCCTATGGTTATGATGTTGCTTCAGATGTTAAGTATTGGAGCTGAGTTGGAAAATAGCCAAAGAAAAATTCGTCAAGCTGAAGGTATAGCTTTGGCGAAGCTCCAAAAAAAATATAACGGACGCAAGGAAGGCAGTAAGGCTGACAAACAAAAACAATTATCGAAATATTCATCGATTGTGGATTTGGTCAACAAGAGTAATCTCAGTATAAGGCGGATCGCTGGAATAACAGGATATGCCATCAATACCGTATCGAAAATCAAGAAATTGATGGCTTCATAGTTATCGATGAATTTATTTCATGCAGGTCCTCCATCCTCAAATTTTTCAAAAACTCGAGTAAAATAATTTATATATAAGTTCATGATCAGATATTTTCATAAGTATAAAAAGTCAGACCCAATTCAAATTCCATTATTTGAGTATTCCGTCAATTTTGAATTCAGGTGTAATGATGTACCGTTTAGTTTAGTTGGTAATTTTGCAAATGATGATGATCCAATGGTCATCAGGCGGAAGGCTATGGCGGTTTATTCTACGACAAACAAAGCAATCGAATTTCTTATTAAAAATGGATTTTTCGGTTTTAATGATGTCTTAGAATACTCCCTACAGGTATATAGCCGAATTGGGAATGATACTATTCAAATATTAGGCGGTGGCGATGATACTGATTTGGAGAACCAAAAGTTAGAATTTGAAACAATGGATACGTTCGGGTATGTTCCAGCTATAGAGCCTAAAGTGGTAGTTAAGGATAAGGATGGGAATGAGTTTACAATTCTGCCGATAGGTTAATTTAGGGATGATTATAATCGGGAGTAAAATGCTATTCATCTAAATGTTGTTTCTCTCAATATGTTAGGGAAAGCCTTCAGGAATAGAAGATAATTAAGATTCTAATTTTTTAATTCAAAGTATAATGGAGCAGTTACTTACATATGGCTTATTTGAGGGTGAGCTAAAACATGTTTCCGAAGTTGAAAATGGTTTAGCATGCAATTGCTTCTGCCCTAATTGTATGCATCCATTAATAGCTAAAAATAACTTTTCTAATATAAAAGTAGCACATTTTGCACATAAATCAGATAAGGAGTGTGAGGGTGCGGTAGAATCGGCTTTACATCTTCTTGCAAAATCCATATTGCAAAGAACTAAAAGATTGACAATTCCCTCTTACCATTATGATTATAACCCTAACAATAAAAATTCCATTTTCAGAGAAAGTGTAAATTTGACCTTTGATACCATAATACTTGAAAAAACAATTTTCGTAGAGGAAACAAAAATAATTCCTGATGCAATAGGATTTATTAAAAAAAAACAAATATTTATCGAGTTTGCTCGCACTCATTTTTTGGACGATTTCAAAATCGAGATGATTCGTGGTATGGGCATTCCATGTATTGAAATTGATCTGAGAGAACAGCTTCTTGACGAAAATTCTCTTACTAATTTTCTAAACTCTGACAACCCATCAATTTATTGGATTCTCGATACTCGTTCAGATCAAGACTACATTGAACATAAAAAAGATTCGATCCGCAAACAAATAGAGCAAAATAAAATTGATTTTGAGAATAATAAAAAAGAAGTTGAAGCCAAATATTTTAAATATAAAGACGATTTAAACGGTAAATTAATTCGAACTGAAAAAGGCGTAGCATCATCTTGTCCTTTAAGAAAATTCGAAATCTCTAAATTAGCACAATCAAAATATTATGAACATTCCGTACTTAAAAATATAATAGATGGAGAATTTTGGAATGGGCAACTATACGGAACATTACCTAATGAAAAATGGATTGAATTGGGCGAAGAAAAATTGGTCGTAATTCCTAAAGACTCTAATACAGGGGCTTTGTCAGAGCAGGAAATTAAATCAAACAATCTTTTCTATGAAGGACTAAGAAAAATTAAATCAATTTTAGATGATCCATTTTACGGGATTTGTTATCAATGTGAATTTTCCGAAGACAAGTGTGAATATGGGGGCAATTCATATGTAGTTTGTAGTTTTGCAATATAATTGATCTTAGATTATTCGTGTCCTTCTTTGACATTCGAATAAAGAATATTTATGAAGAAATAATATGTCTGCAATTTTGGGGAAATAAACAAACTAAAAGTTTGATTTAATACTTATTATTGCAGCCTAATTCAATTATTTCTAATTAAAATTGATTTAGAGAAACTATTCAAAATGGAAACTATAATTTTACTAATAATGAGCCACTTCTCAGTAAAAGTAATTTATAAAGACGGTAAACCAGCAGGTGATGTCGGTGTGATGATCGACTATGGCTGGTTAGCTGGAACGGATGAAAAACGAACTCATTCTGATGGCTGGGTTGAGTTCCATAACTATGAGAATAAGTCAGGGGATATCTGGGTTCATGGGCATAATATGGGTAGCCATAGTTTGGCTGATGGGAAGAAGTATTCATTCACAATCTGATTGTGTAAAGAGAGGAGAATTAGAAATGTGGTTTTATCCGAGTAACAGATTATATCTTAATTTTGACCTAAAGCTGTCCTATAATAGGGAGCACCATACAAAAAAACTATGCAAGCAAAAAACAAAATAACGGATGTAACCCGACAGTCTGTCGCTGACGAAATGCAACTGGAAAGACTTTGGTATTATGGCAATCAAAATGAGCCAGACTTTTTAGCCAGACTATTTAATTTAAAGAGAATACCATCCCGTGACTATCGTTATGATAATGCCTATGATGACATTTGGCAGCACACGGTTAGTAATAATGACTGGGATATAAACTGGATATACACCGACCCGAGAATAAATCTTCTTCATTGTGAAGATGAACTATACCTGAAGTTTTTATCCACAACTCTTCATCCAATAGTTCGAACAAATATTAAAGAAGCTACGAAATTATTAGAGATTTACAATAACCATTTAGCTGGTGATGGTTATGAAATTGTTCAGACAGACGAAGTTTCAGGAAAGCCTATATATTCAGGTCGACAACAGGTTACTGGACAAGCTCACTTTGCAGCAAAAAAAGCCGAGATAAAAAAATACCTGAACACAGATTATGTGAACGGGAAAATTAATACAATGAATGATGCCATAAACACGGACACTGACCTTGCGATTGGAACAGCTAAAGAACTTTTGGAAACGACCTGCAAATCAATATTAAAGGAGAAAACTACTGTAGTTGAGCCTGACTGGACTTTACCACAATTGTTGAAAACAACCAGTTCTGTTCTCGACTTTACACCAAAGCAAGCAAGTGACCCTGAAAAAGCAGAGAAAGCTATTAGGCAAATTCTTGGCGGCATTGCTTCAGTTGTTCATGGAGTTGCCGAACTGCGAAATGGATATGGAACAGGACACGGAAAAGAGGCGGACTTCAAGGGGTTAGAAACAAAATATGCGAAACTAATTGTTGGCGTAGTTTCAGAGATTGCTATTCTTTACTTAGCGACTAATGGAGAGACAACTGAACTAATAGAGTTGTAACGAGTATGCAATTATGCATTTAACGCCAACAATTGTAAAAATACCAACTATAGAACTTAGGGAAAAAAATAAATTATTTGATTGTGCTTGACGACAAAAACGAATTACGAAAAACTATCTTAACTGTAACCGAACTTTTCAGTGCTGATAAGGATTTGGAACTTGCAGACTTGATGCGAACTTCAGAAATTACTTCAGAGCAGACTCATTATGACAATTGGAATAGGGGTACATACTTTTACTCAATATACATTACTGTTTCAGTTGACAAATTTGTAAAACTTCAAGAACGGCTCTCAGGAATTGAGGCAAAAGTTCAAGAAAAAATCGAATTGGTTTTAAGACCTAATGAAAATATGCACGTTGGGCAGGTCTATATAATTCCAAAATCAGTTCCTAAACTTGAGTGGGACAGAATTGCAGACCATTTTAATAAAGACGAATTTATAGCTGAAATTAACTATCTTAAAGACATAATGATATCAGTTTCGACTGGTGGGCAGAAAATCCAAGAAGTAAATACCGAATATCAAAAACGATATACAAAAGTAAGCACTGCTTTAAAAAGACTTGTCATTGATAATCCCAATTCCTTCAGTGACCTTTGGCAATGGTATGCAAGATGGAGTTCTGGCGAATTGCCACAATACAGAGATAGAAGAGCATTTATTGGTGAGATGTATAGTAATTTATTAAATTCTTTGCAGGAAACAGAACAGCCTGAATTGCTTAATATTTCTGTTAATATGACTGGATGGGAAAGAATAGACAGAACTATTAAAGAAATTAAAATGCGACTTAAACAAGCATCAAATGAAGAGCAATTTCAAACTATTGGATTACTATGTAGAGAAACAATTATTTCCATTGCACAAGCAATTTTCAACGAGAAGAAGCACCCAACATTAGACGGAGTTAAACCAAGCAAAACGGATGCAAAACGTATGCTTGATGCCTACATTGCAATTGAGCTTGAAGGTGGTGCTAATGAAAATATTAGAAAGTATGCAAGAGCCTCGAATGACTTAGCTAATGAATTAACACATAAGCGGACAGCTAATGCAAAAGATGCTTCCCTTTGCGCATCAGCAACAATATCCCTTGTCAGCTTAATTGGAATATTAGAAGACAGACATTAATAAATGATAACGATAAAATCCAGCCAAAGTACCGCTAAGAATTAATACTTTTTGAACGTTAGTATAGAGAGACTAAATAAATGTGTGTAGAGCAAAAGAGAGAAAATAAATTACTGAGCATGGATAATTGGATAAAAAGAAAGGAATTTGATACTATATTCTCGCCAATTATCCAAAATGGCACTGAGATATGGGCAATTCATCGGGTGAAAGTACTACCTGTTGAAATCATAAATATGGCAATCAGGCTATCCACACTGGATTTTATTAAATATGTGAAACTAACTGATGATAGTATTGCTGCATCAAGTGAAATTGCTGGAACAAGAGTGAAAAATCCAATTACCACACCAGATCACCTTTCCGCCACTGGTATAACAATTCTATTTGAGCCGAAATATAAATACATAAACTTTTATGAGATCAATTCAACGATAAGGGGTTGTGGAAGCAAAATGGTAGAAGCAGTGTTTACTGACTTTCCGATGGATTGGCAAGCTACCGTTGTCATGGATTGGAGCGAGGGGTTTTGGGATAAAATGAAAAAGAAACATTCAACTATTGATTGGATGATGTAACTATATGAAACGAAAACGGTTCTTTAAAATTGCGCTTATTACTTCAGTCATAATTGTTTCAATTTTAACAATTTGGGCTAATGCTATTGTTACTAATTCAACGAAATCGTTTATAACTGATGATACTGTAAACGTGGTATATAATCAAGTCGGATTATTGCTTGGAACAAGTAAAAACTTGAAGAACGGAAATAAAAACGACTTTTTCTTCAATCGAATTGATGCTACGGTTCAATTATTCAAAAGCGGGAAAATAAAGAACATCATTATTAGCGGTGATAATAGCCATACAAATTATAACGAGCCTTTGGATATGAAGGTGGAACTTGTGCGGAATGGGATTCCTGACAGCGTAATTTACTTGGATTATGCAGGATTCAGAACTTTGGATGCAGTTGTGCGAGCAAAGGAAATATTCGGACAAAGTTCATATATCGTTATCTCACAAAAGTTTCACAATGAAAGAGCAGTTTACTTGGCGAGAAAATATGGCATTAACGCTTATGGATATAATGCGAAAGAAGTTACCGCATATAAAGGATTTAAAACAAAATTGCGAGAACTCTTTGCACGGGATAAAATGTTTTTAGACCTGATGTTCCGTGTAAAACCTAAATTCTTAGGGGAAAGAATTATTTTGAGATGATTAACCAGCATATTATTATCCAAAACTGAAGTTAGCTTACATTTAAAAAACTGCATCGATGATAGAAAATAAAATAAAAGAAGTAATATCTAATCCCGAAGAACTTGAGAAACTATATCATGAGGACAAGACAATTTTCGAAAATGGATTCCTGAAAATCTATCCTGAAATTGCAGGTAATGAACTTGCTGGTTTTTGGAAAATTAGGTTAGAATATGAAAGACCTGAACAGAGTAAAAACAAGGTTACAAATGTTGATATTCTGGTTCTAATTATTGCCTGTTTAATAACGGGAACCTTAATCAAACTACCCACATTCATTAACATTGATATTGAAAAATATTTCTTCTATGAGAAAAACGCTGGATTAATAGTTCTATTTGGATTATCCATTTATGCCATTCTTACCAAAGAATTTCTGAAAAAGAAGCACCAGATTATTTCAATTGGAGCATTTTTAGTATCAGCGATCTACATTAATCTATTGCCGTCTGTAAGAGAAAGTAGCTCAATAAATTTAGCATACATCCATCTGCCCCTTTTACTATGGTGTATATACGGATTGCTCTATATCGACTTTAATTTAGGCGATAAAAGTAAGCGCATTGATTACATAAAATACAACGGAGACTTGGCGATTTTGAGTGCCTTACTTCTGATTGCAGGAATGATCCTCACTGGCATCACAATGGGATTATTTTCTTCCATCGGAATCAGTATTGAAAAATTCTACTTCGATTACATTGTCATTTGGGGATTGGTTTCTATTCCAATTGTAGCAACATATATAATTCGCTATTATCCTACTGTAACGAATAAGATAGCTCCAATCATCGCAAATATTTTCAGCCCACTTGTAGTCATAACTTTGATAATTTATCTGATTAACATTCCGTTAGCAGGGAAAGACCCATATAATGACAGAGATTTTTTATTAATTTTCAACCTGATGTTGCTCGGAGTAATGGGGATTATTGTTTTCGCAGTTTCGGAAACTTCAATAAACAAAAAACAAAGATTTAATGAAATCATCTTGCTTGTTCTTTCTGTCGTATCCTTGATCATCGATCTGGTGGCATTGTCAGCAATTTTATACAGACTTGGAGAGTTTGGGTTTACTCCTAATAGGGTTGCTGTACTTGGCTCAAATCTGTTGATATTTGCAAACTTGGTTCTAATAATGGTTGATTTGATAAAGGTCAATTTCAAAAATGGTGAGATTAATCAGGTTGAATTAACTATTGCGAAGTATTTGCCGATCTATACAATGTGGACAGTCTTTGTGGTTTTCACACTTCCAATTATATTTAGTTTTAAATGATGAAGATAATCGCAATAGTAATATCATTTCTAATTTCTGAGTGCCATTGTTTGCACAAGGATGGATCATAACGGAAATCTAAATGGGAGCTTTTTAAGTGATGAAATTAAAAAATAATAAATGAGCTTAATTCCTTAATATTTCATTAGGAACTGATTTGACGTTCATTTGTATGATTTGCTATTTCTACAGCGAATTAACTAAAATGCATGGAAGATTTTCCGCAGTAAACCTTCAGTTTGGTTACTTTTTAAATTTGTTTCCAAATTTCCTGTAAAGGATATAGGCTACAATTCCAAATAAGAATAGCCCCCAAAGTTTTGTTAAGAAAACTATGAATGCGGCTAAAATATCCCACCCAAATTTTAGTGCATCAAGTATATTACTTCCAAAACTGGGTTTATATTCTTCGATATTCTTGTCATTTGAGATTAGTTCTCTTTTAATGGTTTGTCTTTGGTAAATAGACAAATTGATAGTGCTAAAGTTGATCTGGTCGATCAGTGAAAGGTTAGCAACTTTTGCATTGTCAGCTTGTTCTTGCTTACTTAATAGAACTTCTTCTGCAACTGTAGTTTCGTTTAGCTTTTTTCCTCTATTGTCAATTGCATTTGTTAATCGTTGTTCATTTTTTGCCGACCGCTTTTGAGTAAGATTATTCGAAAGAATTTGCAAAGCAACATCATCAGCTTTTATAAGCCTGTAGTCCAAATAGTCTATGTTTTTTGATATTTCTTTTAGTGTTGTGTCGAGTTTGGTGTTGGGGACTCTTATGGTAATTGAGTTTGACACAGTATAGTAAGTTGTCTCAAGTGAAGAGTCCGCACTAACCGAAATATTCGTAACATTATCGATAGAACTCATCAGGTTAGTGTATGTTACAAAACCACCCTGTCGGTTTGTAATGTCTTCAATATTGTAGGTTGATTTGATGACACTTTTAACTTTAAATTTCAAATCAGCAGTTCTTATAAATTTATGTGTTGTGTCCTTACCGTTTTCAACTGCCGCAGATGAAGATATGAAAGCATTTGATGTGCTATCCATTACCTCGTTTTTCATCATTTCTTGCGAAGAAGGGGCACAACCGAAAAGTGAGATCACAATTCCAATTCCTAAAATGATTTTTGTTGTCCGCATGTTGCTTTTTTTAGTTTGTGAGTTTATAAAGTATTCAGTGTTATTTATTTGCAATATGACGTAGGAGTTACATCAGTAGTTTTTGTAAATCATTCTAATTATGATTTATTTATTTCTTTTTTCTCTGTTACGTCTGTATAATTCTTGTTCAGAATTTTTTTTCCCGCATTTTGGACAGATTAGGGACATATCACTTAATAAAATTGTTGGCATAGTTTTTTCTTCTTTCATCCTTTGCTTATCAATCTCCCACCTTTGAATGGCTTCAGTCAGGCTTTTGGAACCTAAAGCAGAACCACAGTTATCACACGTAGAATTTGATAATATGTTATTGTTGTAATTTCTTACCATAAGGTTCCAAATTTTCAAGAGAAATATCAGACTAACAATTAGAGCAAACCCAACAATAAAATTATGCACCATTACATCTTCCATTCAATAATAATTTAAGGAATTCGTCTTCAATGATTTATACATTTTATTGAACTAAATCCCACATTCGTGGGATAGCTACCAGCAAATGTAGAATATTAGTAATGATATTGGAGAACCTTTCGGAAAAATTTAATTAAGGCTTTGTAGAGGCTTAAAATGCCATCTATGGGCTTGTTAATATGCAACTTTGGTTGCTCGGCAATGCTATTGTGGAAAGAGTTAACAAAATGACATGTCGTTCAGTTCTGTAAAACTAAATAGTATCAAAATGGTTACTTTAGCCATTCCAAATCCTAACATGATGCACGAACAAATTACCCTCACCACGCCAGCCCTTTTATTTTCAGCGATCTCGCTGATCCTGCTGGCTTATACTAACAGATTCATGGGTTATGCAGCATTGATCCGTGGGCTGCATGAGAAATTTAAAGCCAACCCAAATGAATTGCTCAAGGGGCAAATTGCCAATCTCCGCAAAAGGCTATACCTTACAAAAAATATGCAGATAATGGGTGTTGCCAGCTTATTCCTGTGCGTTGGAACCATGTTCTTAATCTTTGTTGGTGAACAGGGCATTGCTGTTTGGATGTTTGGTATAGCTCTGATAATGATGATAATATCGCTGGGTATATCAATCTATGAAATCCAAATTTCAGTAAAAGCCTTAGACCTTCATTTGAGCGACATGGAACATGAAGCAACGGATATTAAAAACGAATAGTGCAATAATAAATCTCAGTTATATCGATTCCGATCTTTTAAATAGAAAGCTGACTCATCCTTTTTATGGCGTGAAATCCACCAAAACCAAACGCTTAATAAGCCTGTAACCACGAATCCCATCCAGTTTACCCATATAGGAATCAACCATCCAGAAACGAGTATTGGAACTTTCGTAATAATTCGAAGTAAGTGCAGGATAGCAACAAGAAAAAATATTATACCTGCAATCCGCAATGCAAAATTTGTCGATTTCATAGCCATGAATTATTTGAGCTCTGCCATATCGGGTAAAATCCCCATGTGTATCCATGTGTTTATTAATGCAGAGTTTTTCATTTCTTGATTTTAGTTTTCGTTTCTTCAGGTAACCCCAGTTGCTAATCTGAATAAGACTTATTAATCTGAATGGCTCTTTTTACCGCATTTAAGCCATATTTTTCAACCAACGCTGATGATGTCATCAAATCTGGTTTAACTAATTTTAATGTTGCACTATCCATATTAAATTCAATTAATGCGAGTTCCTGTTCTATCAAAATATTCTTTGTTTCATCATCAAATGCATAAAAGTAATTTCCATTAAATGAGACAATTAAATCAGCTTTTAGCATGACAGTATAGGTACGTGCAACTTTCTTGATTTTCACCATTGTTTTTTGTTTATCATTTTTTTGATAAACAAATTTAACATCTACTGGAATATTTAAATTTTTAAGAGCTGCCTTAAACGAGTCTACAAAGTAGTCGTCTAATTCACAAAAATGTTCTTTTGCCATACGATCATTTTAATAATGAATTCTTAACAATTTGAACTTTGAGTCCACTTCGAAAAGTCTTTTTTTGCCACTCAGGCACTAATTCTCTAAGTTTTACAAAGTTTATAGTGCTGATTAACAATACTCTGTGTGCCTCTATATCCTCTGTGCCTCCGTGGCGTTTCTTCATTTTTAGGTTTTAGGAGTGGTCTCAAAATTAATTCAGCATAAAGCTCAACGAATTCTCAAAATTCCGAGCCTCGTTTCCAACAAAGCATGATATTTGTCTTTCATTTCTTTTGATAAAAAACTGATTTCTATCAATTCTTTCCATTTACCGACTGCCGAAAAGATTGTTTCCATAACATTATCAATACTTTTGGTAGGTAACTTACACCTTTCAACCCCGAAATAATCTACTAAATGACTACTTGTGAGATGCTTCTTCTTTCCCATCAGGGGCAGAGCGATTTCTTCATCTTGCTTTATATATTCGATTGTTGAATTCACAAGGTCATAACATGGGGAGAGTGTAACTTTATTATTTTCCGTGATTATGGAAAGGTTCTTTACATGCATATCTTCATTGCCAACCAGATAGCTAAATATGACAAGTTTAAAAAGAGTCAGCTTTTCAATAGCGGGAAAAGTACAGTAGTCATCAATAATTTTAACAACCTTTTCCAAACTATAATTATATTTTGTATCCCTGCTTAATCCAGACAATTGTGCAAAATCTTCGATAGGCACTTTTTCATTCCTTCCCTTTCTATCAAACCGTTTGATGAAATACGTTAAGGTGCCATCCTTCGACCACACCAAACCATGTAACGGAACTGCCAAGCCAATCTTTTTAGCAAGTTTCATAGTCAGGTCTTCATTTTCTGGCATTTCTGGATATAACTGATGCTGCGGCTTGAGTATGTACTTTCCTCCTGTGTCAACGATTTCGAATTTACCTTCCTTCGTGTTCAATACTGCGCTCAGCTTTGGCTGTACACCTTGAATCGACATCTTTGTTGCACGGTTGTATGCTTCTCTTCTTTGTTCTTCGGCTGTGTACTCAAGGTCGCTCAAAGAAATTAATTGGGGCGATAAAAGCCTAAGACCAGCTTCGCTATATTTGTTATCCCCACATGGAGTATATGTTATCGGGCAGCGGTTCATTCTGTAACTTCTTTTACTGTAACAACTCCAACCATATCCTCGCCAACCGAAATCAATTGGGAGAAGCAATCATTCTTATCAATTTTTTTTATTTTCAACAACCCTTCCAGTTGGATACCTTCAGGTAGTAACCCATCAAAAAATGGCGGAAATTTATCGAATTTGTAAACTTTCTCTTTAATGGGCATTGTACGTGAAACAGCAAGACCATCATACTCAGCGTGATATTCAAACACATAATCTTTACCTTGTATTAACTCGGTAAGAATTCCAGCCTCAACGCCTTTTACATATACCTTAGCCTTTCTCATTTTCAGTGTTTTGTAAATCCTCCATTAGAGGACTGGTTAATACTATCTTTATATTCAGCACATTAAGAATTTTTTGTAGAGTGTCCAATTGAACAGATTCTTTCCCATGCTCTATATTATAAATCACAGTTTTCCCAACTTCAGCCAGTTCTGCTAATTGCACACGACTTAATTTGGCTACCTTTCTATGAAGCCTGATCAATTCTGCTAATTCTTGAGATTGTGCCATATTTACTTTTATTGCGGTAAAAATAAGTATTTTATTTTAAAACAAAAAAAATATTACAATAAATTACTGCTATAACGGCATTATTTTACTTATTAGTATTTATCGGTATTCATTTGATTAAAATAGTAGTTTTAATTTTTCAGAACCACCTTAAACGAATCTATAAAGTTGTCCTCTAATTCAAAAAATATAATTTGACTTACGGGATAAACTTCTCAAACCTTTTCCAGTATTTTCCTAACTCTCTCCAGACCTCTTTAAAATCAGGTAAATCCTTTACCTGATGCTGTAAGTGATCTGCCCATAGTTTAGAAAAAATCTGCTCTTTTTTAATAACTACCTGTACCAGTTCATGCGGATTTAATTTCTTATACTGAGCTTTTTCTTGGAATGCATAAACACAATCTTCAATATTCCTGCCTTCAATCTCGAATAAATACCATAGGTCATACAAATCCCTTGGAGCTGTCCGTTGCATCAGAGACCTCATCTTTTCAGCAATAGATTCATCCAGTACATAACACTTTACTCCATATACTGAAGTGAGATCAGAATAGGAATTGATCACATCTTTTGCTTCAACAGGATAATAAATCATCTCGTCACAACTTATATCAACTTTGATACTCTTATTATCCCCTTTTCCCCCAAGCGGTCCAATGTAAGATAGATAAAAATTATAGTTACCTGTCTCGTGTTGAGTTTCATCCAAAATAGCCAACTTTATCCGTGATTCTTCATCAACCCATTGAATAAGTTCTTCAATAGCAACTTTGATAATGATAGGATTAAAATCGGCATCAATAAAAGTAAAATCCATATCTTCAGAGTATCGGTATTCACGAAAATAGATTTTCTTTAATACAGTCCCACCTTTGAAAACCAGATGCTTAGCAAGATATTCATTATTAGCTATACCATAAAGAATCCATGAAATGACATAATCCTTTTCGATTTGAGTATCTCTTACTCCAAGTTTTGCTGCATTTATTTGAATTTCTCCAGCTCTTATCATCTATTATGTATTGAGTGTGTGTGTTACTGTGCTGATATCTAAATTATCAAAAATTTTCCATGTGGAATGATGGCGACCAGATTTTGGTAATGAAGGTTCTAATGTAATATATCCAACTTTTATTGTTTTAGCCAACTCTTGCCTGAAATCGCTTAATAGTTCCAGATGTTGAAGTATAAAACCAAGTCGCTTGTTAACTGCTTGCACATCGAACCGCTCCAGATAATTAAAAAGCCGTCCCTTGTTAATCTGATCTCTGCATTTATATATAGCCTTTGAGATTTCTGTAATACCGCCAGCGTAGCGAGGTATGTACAAACAATCAATAATCGTTTTTTCAAGGTCAGAAAAACTCACCTTATTAAAATCATCGATCCATTGATTCTTAAATCCAAAAAAATGAGACTTGCTTAACGTGATGAAATCGAAAGTTATATCACCCACTTTTTGGAGTTTGGGTTGTACACGTTCAACAATTATTACCTGTTCGATTTGGGATGGTTGAGTGATAAGTCCATATAAGTCCAATGCACTATAAAACCCAATATAAAATTGTTTCGGATTAGCCATAGCTTGAGCTGTTAGATGCCAGTTCGGAAAGTAACTGGTACAATCTCGCTCATAAGGTATAACATGATATAGCCCATCCTTAATTCTCATTAAAAGTCCACGTGAGATCATGGAACTTATTAACTCTATGACGGTTCCTTTCTTACTATCTAAAAGAATAGATTGAGCATCCAGAATTGAGAAGAATTCTAAGTTCTGCTGGTTCAGATGATTCAATAATTTTGCTGACTGGAATGAAATAGTTTTATTATTCATGTTAGGAAAAACAGTTTTAACCTGATATTATAAACATAAAACATCACAAAGGTAACACATAATATTGGAATCCGAACAAAAATAAATTATATATTATGATGATAATATCAGATATAAACTGATTATATTAACATGATATATAATTTATCTACAAGAAGTGTATTAAGTATAAACATCAAAATCTTGATAACATTATAAGTTTTCATAAAGCAATACATTTAAATATTTGAAACAAATTTAAAGCAATGCCTTTAATAATCATCTGATAAGAATAACATGAAACAACATTGCTGTACCCACAAATAAAGTTTGCGTAAATCTTGCCTTCAGACATATTCACACATAACTACTCTTCAATTAAAAACTAAAACCTTTATGGCTAACAACCACAAAGGTTTTTGAAAATATCTGTGGGTACATTTTTAGAAATTTCCGACTTCAAAATCGGCTTTTCCTATTAATTACAGGCTGAAATAGGTCTATTTATTAATTTTGCTCAAATGACGAAAACACTTCTCGCATCTGATCTTCTTCTTCATAACCTTCTTCAATATAACTCAGAATGACATCTGTGCTATGCCTCGTCCATTTCATTATATTCCCGAGCGAAACTTTCTTTGAATTTATTAATGTAGAAATGAAAAATCTTCGGGAACTGTGCATCGTAACCAGCTTATGGAAAGGGAGATTAATGGGCACACTCTTTTTTGATCTTTTTTCATATCTTGTTACTTCTCTATCAAATTTTAAATGTTCAAACATTTCATGAAGATTTCTATTTAAATCCTGATTAGAAATAATAAAATTAAAATTATATTGGGTCAGAAATTTGTAACCAATATCATGTAATGGAATTCTAACTTGTTTATCCTCAGTTTTAGAAATATCTGTTATTATATATCGTACCCCATCTTTAACTTCTATATTTTTTTTAGAAATTTTAATCAGGTCTCCAAAACGTAATCCAGTTAAACACCCTACAATAAAAATCGCTCTTACAAATTCATATCTCTGGTTAAGGGACAAATCAGCATTCATCAAAGTAATAAACTCTTTAGGTCTGGGTATGATAACAGGTTGTTTATCAATCTCCTCAAGTTCTGTTTTGAACTTCTTATAAAAGTCGAATTCATTGATGCCTTTATCATGCATGGCTGATAGAAAAGCCCTAAATGCTTCAAATCGCTTATTTATAGTGTTATACTGTATGGTTTTTACTTCACCTAACCTTAAAGTTTCTCTTTTTTTTAGATAGTCAATATAATCTTCTTTAAATTTATTGGTTATTTGACTGAACAATAAAGGTTTACTATTTGCAAGAATATCTTCCAGTTTATCTTTCGAAATTTTTTTCCAATTGTTTTGACCTTTTGTAGTCATGTCTATCAAATCGTGTAAAACGGTATAATAGATTCTCACTTCGTGCTTTTTTTCTTTTTCAGGAATCCATTTATATAGTTGCGTCCGAACATCTTGATCTCTATCAATTTTCATTTTTTCAGAATAGAATGACTCTTTCACAAATTGTATATCTGGATAATAATCATTCTTCAAGCGAAATGTAAAGATAATATCAGCCAATTTTTTCTTTGCTTTGTCCAATTGGAGATTTATTAGTTTAGCATCTTGTTTAATTTCCGAACATCGGCTGACAACTCGACCCTCAACTTGATTCTTGCTCTTTTGCCCTTCGACTTGACCCGTCCAATATTCAGGTTTAGTTTTAACACCAGTATCCAGTTTTAAATTACTTTCATTGAAATAAATTAATTGAATTTGTTGATAGCCATTTTTATCAGCATATTTTCGCATTTTGAAATATGGTAGCATATAAGATGAAGGTTAAAATGAAAAACAAAGTTAGCAAACAAATCGTTTAGTCTGAAAAATTAAAAAAATAATTGTTCAAATATTGTTCAAGAAACTTAGAATAAATTGGTATTTTAAAGGAGCTACAAAATTTGCTATATCATTGATTTAAAGTTATTTAAAATATCTTGTTATACTACCTTATTAATGACTTGTCGGGCTACTACCCCGACTTTAAAGCCTGTAAATCAGTGATTTACAGGCTTTTTTATTTCTTGGATTTCTTATGACTATTTCGGATTCAAATAGAAAGTGGTGTAGAAACGTTCATCAAAGCAAAAACCGCTTATAAACAACTGTTTACAAGCGGTTATTTTTTGTTAGGGTGCCCAGAACAGGACTCGAACCTGCACAGCCGTAAAGCCACTGGTCCCTGAAACCAGCGTGTCTACCAATTTCACCATCTGGGCAGATGGAACTATTAAAGTGCGATGAGTGCCCAGGACAAGACTCGAACTTGCACATCCTTAAGGACACCAGCCCCTCAAGCTGGCGTGTCTACCAATTTCACCACCTGGGCAATGCGGCTGCAAAGATACTATTTTTCTGAAATGACTAACATAAGTGAAAGAAATATTTCAACATTAAAGATAAACACCTCGGATAACTGCTATATTGTAGAAATCTCTAATTTAATAATTTCATCTATATTGCTGAATAACAATATGATAATATTTCATTTCAAGAATTTTGTCATAAATGCACATTGTTCTTTTCAAAAAATCTTTTTAGTAAAACCTTTATTGCTAACTTTGACGACTACACGCAAAAAACCATAACTATGTTTACAAAAGATGATCTAAAACAATTGCAATCACGCGGAAGCGACCCAAAAGTAGTTGAATCACAAATAGATAACTTTAAGAAAGGATTTCCGTTTATCAATCTTGATAGGCCGGCAATTGTTGGCGATGGTTTAAAAGCCTTCAACCAGCGGGATGCAAAAAAGTTGTCATATTATTATGATTCAAATTCAAAACGCTATGAAGTTTTAAAATTTGTTCCTGCTTCGGGTGCTGCAAGCCGTATGTTCAAACATTTATTCGAATATATGGAATCTTTTAATGGTTCTGACGAGGAAATCCAACAACTTCAAACTTCACCCAAGTTAAAGCTTGTAAAGGATTTTTTTGAAAGGATCAAAGATTTTGCATTTTACAACGACTTGTCAAATGCCTTAGCCAAGGATGATTACCGCATAACAGAATGTTTGGCAAAGTTCGAATACAAGACTATAATCAGCTACTTGCTGAACCCTGTTGGTTTAAATTATGCCAATCTTCCGAAAGGCCTGCTTAAATTCCACTCGTATCCTGATGGTGCGCGCATGTCGATTGAAGAGCACATGGTAGAAGCTGCCAACTACTGTAAGGACAAAGAAAAACGGTCGGCAATACATTTTACGGTATCACCCGAACATGCCGATATGTTTCTGGAAGAAATAAACCGGGTAAAAGAAAAGTACGAAGACCTTTTTGACCTTACTTATGAACTTACTTTTTCGCTGCAAAAATCGTCAACTGACACAATTGCTGTTGATATGGGCAACAAACCGATGCGCGAATCCGATGGAAGGCTGATGTTTAGGCCAGGTGGACATGGAGCATTGATTGAAAACCTGAACGACAGGGAAAGCGAGATTGTTTTTATAAAAAATATCGATAATATTGTGCCCGACAGCATGAAAGCCGATACTTACCTTTACAAGAAAGTTTTGGGCGGCTATCTTTTCGAATTGCAGGATGCTGTTTTTGAGCACCTCGAAGCACTTGATGATAAACCAGATGATGAAGACCTGAGAACGATCTTACGATTTATTAAATCAAAACTAGGATTCGTGGTAGATCCGGAATTCGGCAACATGGCCCGTGAAGATAAGATTGATTATCTGCACCACAAGCTCGACCGGCCCATTAAAGTTTGTGGGATGGTGAAAAACGAAGGCGAACCAGGTGGTGGCCCATTTTGGGTTAAGGAACCGAATGGCGAAATATCGTTACAAATAGTCGAATCGTCACAAATTGATATGGACAATGCCAAGCAAAAAGAAATTCTTGGAAAATCGACACACTTCAACCCTGTGGACTTGGTTTGTGGCGTACGTGATTATAAAGGTAAAGTCTTCGATTTGAGGAAATTTGTTGATCCTACAACAGGCTTTATTTCAACCAAATCTAAAGACGGCAAGGATTTAAAAGCGCAGGAATTGCCTGGGTTATGGAATGGTGCCATGGCAAACTGGATAACAGTGTTTGTCGAAATACCAATAAGTACATTTAACCCAGTTAAAACAGTAAACGATTTGTTGAGAAAAGAACATCAATAAAAATTCAAGTATTGGCAATCGACATAAAAAAAACAAACCTTTGACATATAGTTCAAAGGTTTGTTTTTTGTTTTTGTATAAATATTCGTTATTCCACAGCAATTTCATCAACAAACAACCATGCTTTTTTACCCGCTGCAAAATGGTTTTCGGGGCAATTCACCCTGTTAAGGATAAGCACCCTCACAAAAGAAGCATCAGTTTCGGGGAATTTAAGGGAAAATTCATTCTTTTGGACAGCTTTGTTCCAATTGTTGGCATTAAAATCGTTAACCCCTACTGATTTATATGTAACGCCGTCCTCAGATGTTTCAACAATTACAGAAAGCGGTGCAAATATAAGGGCATCGCTATTTTCGAGATAACTGAACGAAACTTTTGAGATTTTAAATTTGCCGTCCAGATTTATCAATGCAGCCATATTTTCACCTTCGTACCCAAGCCATTTGCCATCGGTATAATTAGCCGAAGCCAAAACGCCATCAGTTAAGGTTACTCCATATTGTGCTTTGTATCTCTCGGAAGGCACAGTTGAAATGCTGGCGGTTTTACCAAATGAAACAGGAACAAAAACGGAGCTGATGTCGCCTGAAGGCATATTTTTATTAAATGCTGCGGCCTTGATGGTTGCTGGCAAATTTACCTCGAAAGGTTTCTTATAATTATTTAGATCAGCCGTTGGAGCAAGCCCATCAGTTGAATAATTCATGGTAAGGCTATCGTGAAGTGAAATTAATGTTACCAGGGCTTTATTGTTGCCGGCATACACCATAGAAATTTTTACCTGTGGTATATTCTCAGCAATATATTCATTTACAGCTTTGTATAAAGTTACGGCATAAGTGCTGGCATTGCCTGTTGTTGGTGCTTTGGTGAGCGATCCGGGGGTATTTATCCAATTGGTTTCCCAATTATCCATGTCGATGCTTTGCCCTTTTTGAATGGCTTGCGAATATGCGCTCCAACGACCCAAATAATATCCCCTGATTAAACCACTCCAGACTTTTGAACCGTATTCGTGAAGAACTGGTGTCGAATTATTTCCCCATTGGGTCAGTTGTCTTTTGGCATCTGCTTCAAAATAATTGGCTTCTTCCTTGTTTTTTCCCCATTTCCGGGCATTGTCGATCATTCTTTCGAGGCGTTGATCCTGAATAGTTGAGACTAGTCCATCCATCATCAGCATAAGTTCAAAAGCCCTCCCAAATACACGTTTACTTTCTATTGGTGAGCCTTGTTTGTTCAGTTCCATTGCCCTTTGTAAAAGAATATCAACTTTATTGCCGGCATATTGGGTAATAATCTGAGCCAAATCTGTTTGAAACAGAGGACTGCCTTTATAATTGCCAATGGATTGTAGAAACAAATCGACAGCACGATTGAAACTTGGATCATCAAACCTATTAACATTTGAGCCAAAAGGTGGCCTTGACTGATAAAGGTTTAACGGATGCTCGTTATTGCTTGCGTAAACAGATCCTAACAATGCCAGCCATGCTTCGTTTATTTTGTCATCTGTACTGCCATAACGCTGCTTGGTGAAATCTGTAAAATAATTTTTGATATTCACTTCCTTGTTTGTCCAGGCCATTTGCGATAGCAATTCGTAAACCACTTCGTTGTTTTCAATTCCTTCGGGTGAAATACCAAACCCTACAACATTTCCTTTTTTAGGATTTGCAAGCATTTTAGGTGCATCTGTGGCAAAAAACGGCAAATTCCCACCTAATTGCGAATTGCCGCCATAATTATGTATTGTGCTGTATATCCATGGTTTGCCATAAAAACCATCGTGTTTTTTCCAACCGGCAAAACTTTCGTTTGCCAAATCGATAATCAGCATTTTTTCGTTCGGAACCCGACTTAAGAAAGATTCAACAGCACTTTTATCCCAGAACTTCTCATTATTGTAAAAAAGCCAGCCTTGCATCACCCAAACACCGTCGGGATCAGCTTCGGTTATAGCATCCAATACAGACCTGCCATAAATTGCAAGCTCTTCGTTTCGGTTGGTTGCCGAAACCGGTACTTCGTTTTCGTTAAAAAGATCGGCCATATAATAATGCACATCGCCAAAAGTATGCCGGTAAGCGTTCACATAGTTTTTCCCGATTTTAGTAAAATCGGCAGTTCCTGGCGCAAGTATATACGATTTGTAATCGGCAGGGAAATTGCACCAACCTTTCATTTCGCGAAGCAGAGTAGCTGGATTTACCCTGGAATAGGCAGCAGGTACTATCCCTGCAAAACCTGGTACAATTGGAGTCATCCCAAGTTGTTTCATGCGGGTAAGGATCTGCTTTTGTAATTCCATGGATTGGTCGATGTACGATTGTGGCAAAGGCCCGTCATGTTTATAAATATTGCCCATACGCTGCCAAGGCAAGAAAGCCGGTCCTGTAAAAAAATCGGCTAATTCCTGGTTTGTTATCCCCATGTCGTTGTAAACTTTTTGCCAAATAGCTTCCTGACCCATCATGGCCAATGGCATATTTATACCGTGCATCGCCATCCAGTCGATTTCTTTTTCCCAATCGGAAAAATGCCAGAAAGCAGTGCTATAACCAAAAGCACAAACGTTGTAATATTGACGGAACTTATATGGCGATACTGTGCGTGGGATTGAAAAATCGGGAAGATTATTGGGCAATGCAAGTTGTTGGCTGCTCCATGTATATTGCATGTTACAAGCTTTGTTGATGTAATCGTAAGCACCATGTGTCAAGGCAATAGTACTTGATCCTTTAACCTGTACTTTGCCACCAACGGCGATTACTTCGTAAACATCGAGGCCGTTTTCAGTAGGTATGATTTCGAATTGGAACGAAGTAGATTTCATCCCAACTACACGCATCAAGACTTGTTTTGCTGCCATAATCTCCTTATCGGTATTGCCCTGTACTTTACTTTGGGCGGTTGTGATAAAAGGAAATGAGGCTAATAATATGATTATCAGTAAAAAGGTATTTTTCATTTATTATTTATTTTGGGTGGCAAAGATAGCATATTGCCTTAAAAAACGGCAATACAAGAACCACAGTATTGGATTAAGGTTTTTTAACAAACGGGATTGAAAAGTTGAAAGGGAAAAGTTGATATGG
The DNA here is from genome assembly GCA_903922465.1 of uncultured bacterium. GTDB lineage: Bacteria > Bacteroidota > Bacteroidia > Bacteroidales > CAIXTV01 > CAIXTV01. Next base: position 2,692 of record CAIXTV010000030.1, on the reverse strand, counting down.
AACAGATGAAAGATAAAGGTGCAAAGATAAAAGTGCAAAGTGATGTGGGGAAAGCAAATAGAAAATGGCAAAGTGCAAATTCAAATGAGCCATTTTCCTGAATAATAGAGAAGGATATTTGCTTAAAAGAATTCCATATTGAGGTAAAAAAAACATTTTACCCCTGATTTCGTCTTTTTCTTTCTTGTTCCAGAAGGCTTAATTCGCGGCCAGTTTGCCCGGCAATCGAAGTGTTTTCTTCCGCCCTTCGTATAAGGTATGGCAAAATATTTCGCACCGGTCCGTAAGGGATGTATTTGGTAATATTATAGCCTTCGTTGGCCATGTTAAAGCTTATATGATCGCTCATACCATAGAGTTGCGAAATCCAAATCCGATGGTCGTTGTGGGAAAGCCCAAGTTTTTCCATCAATTCTGCCAACAGCAAATTACTTTTTTCGTTGTGCGAACCGCTAAAAACCGAAATTCTGTCGAGGTGTGCCAATGAAAAAGCGATTCCAGCATCATAATTTTTATCGGTAGCTTCTTTATCGGGCTGAATAGGTGATGGATACCCTTTTTCGGCAGCACGGAATCGCTCTTTTTCCATGTAAGCGCCACGCACAAATTTCATCCCAAGATAATAATTCCCTTCTTCGGCTTTGTGCAATGCATTTTTCAGGAAGTCAAGCCTATCGGTACGGTACATTTGTAAGGTATTGTAAACGATGGCTTTCTGCTTGTTGTATTTTTCCATCATTTCGGTAACCACCTGATCGACAAATGGCTGATACCAAGAATCTTCGGCATCTATCATAATAGGAATATCGTTTTCAAATGCAGTTTTACAGAGTTTTTCTACGCTTTCCTTAAAAAACTGAATGGATTTGGCAGTTTCGCTATCTATTTTTCCATTTTCGGATGCCAATGTTAGAACATCCTGCGAAGCAAAAGCAGTTGGCTTAAAAACAGAAAAAGGAATATCGGGATGCTTTGCAGCATGAATAACTGAACGAAGGGTTTCGTCGAGTGTGCGCTGCATACTTTCGCGGTCTTTGCCACCTTCGACCGAATAATCAAGGATGGATTTCACCTGGTATTTACTTAATAACCGCACCGTTTTCTCACATTCATCAAGTGTTTCGCCACCTACAAAATGCTTGTAAAGTGTTGGTTTAATGATCCATGCGATTGGCAAGTGCAGATTTAGCGAAAAGTAAGTGAGCGATTTCCCAATTTTAACCAGAGTAGGACTGGCAATGGTGCCGAACAACATCCGCGCCCTCGACAAATCGGAATTGCTCTTGTAACGAAAGGCTATTTCAGTATTTTCAAATGAAAGCATTGTGAAGTTTTTAAGGGTGCAAATGTATAAAGGTTTTGACATATTTAGACGAAGTAAAAAGGATTGAAAAAAAATATTCATTAGCGACCCAGCATATTTAAAATATGTGCAGAATCGGTGAAAACACATAAAATATTGAGCTAAAATACCTAACCCGTATAGGTTGGCTTAGAAAACCCTGATCTTTATCCACATACAATCATTCAACATAATAATTTATGATTAGCAGATTTGATTTAGTGAAATAGAAGATACAAATTATTGCTGCAAATGTTTTATTTTGTTGGTTTTGCAAATTTTAAAGAATCAATAGCGTGCAGGTCTAACACGGTTTCCGGTCCAAGTTCAAGTGGTGCGCGGCGAATTTCATATACGCTCGAAAACAAACCAAGTCCGTTGGTTATATTGCTATACACAGGCTTTTCAATCAAAACTCCGGTTGAGGGTCCATTTGCTTCAAGATAAGTGTTGAATTCATCGCCAATAACCGCAACTTCAAGTTCAATGGTCGATGCAAAACGCGCTACTATACTGTCTTCCTTCGCCTTATCCGTATAATATGTTTTTGTGCATATTTTAAAGAAGTCTTCGTTCACATAAGTTTCATCAATTTTATAATCACCATCAATGCTTTCTGCAATATGCTCCGGAAAAAGCCAGAGAACCCTTTTATAAGTTGTATCATCCTTGATATCCAATTCCTTATAATTAAAATAGACTTTAAATTGGTATCTTCTGCCATTAATTGCATTTTGCCAAGTAAATTTATTCTTCGAAGTGCTTGACCTTTTAAAACTTATTACGGTAGAACCAGATAGTGGCTTTGAAATGCTGAAATTATGAATCAGGTTAGTTTGGGAACTTACTTCATAGCCGGTCTTTTTGTTGGTGATTTTTAGCTTATAACTACTGCTTTCCGAAAGTTTTGCTTTTGAGAAATAAAATAGCTGGCCTGGAGAATAAAAAACACCTGTTTCCTTATTAAACAGTGTAACCGTATCGAACACAATTTCTTTTTCAGGCCCTGAAGTTGGGGTTTCATTAAGCACAACAGTTATATCGGATCCAAAACTCGATGAGTCGGCTACCTGTGCATAAGTAAGTGCATTGCCATCGCCCAAAAAAGCCTTGCTTATTCGCAGATAATGAATGGAGTCGTTTTGATTGAGCAAGCCATAAACAATTGCGACTTCTTTGTAATTGGCAATAACATTAAAGTCGGTTTCGCAGGATACAAATAAGCCCGGAAGCAGAAAAAGGAAACGAATGAGTTTTTTCATTGGCAATGTTTAATCGAAATGGATACTGCTGGCAAAAGTAAATATAATCCAAGGATATATTTTTCAAATTCCCCCTAATTCGATACTT
>CAIXTV010000029.1 GCA_903922465.1 uncultured bacterium | reverse complement strand
TATGCCGAATATCTTCAAAAATACATCTTCATACCTCTGGGCATGAAAAATTCTTTTGCCCTGAATATGAACGATAGCGCACAATGGACTAAAGCTGCAAGAGGTTATATGCCCATGGGAAAAGGTTATAAATTGCAGGAATGGGACTATTTGGACGGGGTGGTTGGCGATAAAGATATATTTTCGTCGGTTGAAGATTTGTTTTTGTTTGCCAATGCGCTCGACAAAGGGCTTTTGCTGAAACCTGCCACCTATCAACTTGCTTGCACTCCTGTAATCGATAAAGCTCATCCGAAGAAAAGTAATTATGGGTTGGGTTGGCGCATACGCGAAATTGCCAGCCACAATGTGGTGTATCATAATGGTTGGTGGAGGGGCTATAAATCCTTTTTCATCCGCCTACCCGATAAAAAAACAACTCTAGTTGTGTTGTGCAACCGCACCAATGTTCACCTAAACGGAATGTTGTACGACATGCTGTTATATCCCGAAAAAGAAAAATCCAAACACACTCCCGAAAATCGGGAAGAGGAAGATAATGAACAAACAAATGAATTATGATAAAACCACTAAGCTTAATTGCAGGTGATAGCATAGGCATTGTCACCACCGCAAGAAAAATTGATCCCATTGAACTGAAAGCTGCCGTAAAAATATTTACTAAATGGAAACTTCAGGTGAAATTAGCGCCTCATCTCTACGATCAGTATCATCAGTTTGGGGGCACAGATGAAGTTCGTCTGCAGAATTTTCAAACTATGCTCGATAACCCTGAAATAAGAGCCATAGTCTGCGCAAGAGGCGGCTATGGGACTATTCGGATATTAGATAAAATAAATTTTACCCGCTTTTTAGAAAACCCTAAATGGATAGTGGGGTTTAGCGATGTCACAGTTATTCACTCTTACTTGCAGGAAGTGCTGGATGTATGCAGTATACATGCTACCATGCCCATTGATTTCCCTGCAGATGCTTCGGAAAATAACGCTATAAAAAGTCTTAAACAAACCTTGTTTGGCCTTCCCTTGCAATATGAATTTCCCGCCCACCATCTAAACCGCCTCGGGACTATGGAAGGGGTAATAGTTGGAGGGAATTTATCTATTTTGGCCAGCCTTATGGGCAGTCCAAATGAGTTGGATACCCGCAATAAAATACTTTTCATCGAAGACCTCGACGAATATCTCTATCACATCGACCGCATGATGATGAACCTAAAACGTTGCGGAATGCTCAACCAATTGCTGGGACTTATAGTAGGTGGAATGATAAATATGAAAGATAATAAAGTACCATTCGGTTTGGATGCTTATGAAATTATTGCCGATGCCATAAAAGATTATAATTACCCTGTATGTTACGATTTTCCGGCAGGTCATATAGATGAAAATATGGCTCTGATACTAGGCGAAAAAGCTAATCTACAAATAGATAAAAAAAGAGTCGTCTTCAAACAAAAGTCATGAGTGAACATAACGAACTTGGAAAATCGGGTGAAATAAGCGCTGCAGATTATCTCCAAAAGAAAGGTTATGCAATTTTGGAGCAAAACTGGCGTTCGGGGAGCTGGGAAATAGATATTATTGCCAAAGAAAAGGATATTTTGGTAATAGTAGAGGTGAAAACACGCAGTAGCAACTATTTTGGTGAGCCTTATATGGCAGTTACCAAACAAAAACAAAGATTATTGATAAAAGCAGCAGAAGCTTACGTAATCCGCAAAAATCTGCCCTATGAGGTTCGTTTTGACATCATTTCGATAAATTATTTTAAGGGAGAACCCACAATAAATCACATTGAAAATGCGTTTTATCCAACACTTCGTTAAAGTAAGCGCTTTTGTTGGTAACTTTGCCGGCTAATTTCAATTCAATGAGAACAATAAATAAAAAAACCGGTGATGGCAATCCAAGGAGTCCCAGAAAACCTGCCGGTGAAAAAAGAAGCTACACCAGAAAACCCACTCAAACTGAACACAGTCCACGATCTGAAGATAATTCAAAAGAAAAAAGCTTTGTAAAAAGCAGCAAGCCTTACGAAAAAAGAGAAAGCAGCGAAAGGAAAGAATACCGTAAGCCATCCGACAGGGATACAGGCAGTAGAGGCAACAGTCGTCGTTCGTTCGATGATAGCAAACCCGCATTTAAACGTACGGATCGAGATGATAGAAGACCTTTTTCTGACGATAGAAAAAAAGTATGGCATGATAAATCGGATGATAAACCTTTTGATAAACGCAGAAGTTCCGACAGAAAAGAATACGGAAAAAGTTCAGGTAGTGATTCAGGGTATAAAGGAAAGCGCACCTATGATGATTCGAAACCCGCATTCAAACGGGCAGATGGTGATGATAGAAGAAGTTACTCAGACGATAGAAAAAAAGAATGGCGCGATAAATCGGATGATAAACCTTTCGATAGACGCAGAAGTTCTGATAGAGGTTCCGACAGAAAAGAATATGGCAGAAGTTCGGGCAGCGATTCAGGTTATAAAGGAAAGCGTACCTATGATGATTCGAAACCTGCTTTCAAACGCAGCAGCGATAGCAGAGACGACAAACCATACGAAAAGAAAGAATACGGTGAAAGAAAAGAGTATAAGAAAAGCTCACACAGCACTTATTCAGATTATAGAGGAAATAAACGATCAGATGATTATAAACCTGCCTTCAAACGAGACGACAGACCAGATAAATCAGAGTACTCAGAAGAAAAGCAAAAGACCTGGCGCGATAAAAAGGATGACAAACCTACTGATAAACGCAAACGCACCGAGCGTGACTTTGGTACATCAGCAGGAGAAGGTTCAGACTTTAGAGGTAACAGACGCTCCTTTGATGATTCAAAACCCTCTTTCAGGCGTGGGGATGGGGATGATAAAAGAAGATTTTCGGATGATAAAAAAGGTGATTGGCGCGATAAAAGGCAAGATAAACCCTTCGAAAATGATAAACGAGCCGACAGAAAAGAGTTTTTTGCCAATAAAGACCATAATAAAATTGAATCTTCGGAATATAAAAGCAAACGCAGAAGCTATGGTGATGAAAGACCCGAAAAAAGAGAAGGTGTTCGCTTAAATAAATTTATTGCAACCGCCGGAATTTGTTCACGCCGCGAAGCTGATGAATTAATTGCAACTGGTGCAGTTAAAATTAATGGAAAAGTTGTCACCGAATTAGGTATAAAAGTATTACCCGATGATTCTGTTCAATATGGTGGCGAAACTTTACGTAAAGAAAGACCTGTTTATGTTTTACTAAACAAACCTAAAGGATTCATCACTACCACCGATGACCCTCAAAGTCGTAAAACTGTTATGGAATTAGTTCGTAATTCCTGCAAGGAAAGTATTTATCCTGTTGGAAGACTCGACAGAAATACAACCGGCTTATTGCTCCTCACAAACGATGGCGACCTTACTAAAAAACTCACTCACCCAAGCCATGGTATTCGTAAAATCTATCATATTGAATTGGATAAACCCCTTACACAGGAAGATTTTCAGAAGATACAGGATGGCATTGAACTGGAAGATGGAGTTATTAAAGTAGATGAAATCGCCTATATTGATGGGGGAAAAACAAAAAGAGAGCTAGGTATTGAAATACATTCAGGACGTAATCGAATTGTCCGTCGAATATTTGAACAATTAGAATATACCGTTACCAAACTTGACCGTGTATATTTTGCAGGATTAACCAAAAAGGATTTGCCCAGAGGAAGATGGCGCTTTCTGACCATACAAGAGGTTAATTTGCTTAATATGTTAGGCTAGTTATCTAATTTAACTTTAATGGAGAAGAACAATCAGAAAACAATACGTAAGTTTGTAAAACGTTTTTTGATTTCTCTTATCATTATAGTTGGACTTGCTCTTGGTACTCTTCTGGTTATTGGTCTATTTTTCAGTAAAGAAGTTGAGCAATTTCTTATAAATCAACTCAACAAACAACTGAATTCAGAAATCAGTGTAAAAAAGATTGAGCTGACGCTTTTCGAGAAGTTTCCGATGGCTTCGTTGAAGTTCACCGATGTAGTGGCAAAAGATGCCGTAACTTCACCTCAAAAAGATACTCTTCTGAAGGCTGAAAAAGTTTATCTGCAATTTAATATCTGGGATATATTCGATAAAAAATATCGTATTAAACATATTGATGTTGAAAATGCCAATCTGAAGCTTAGAGTAAATCAGGATGGAACGGATAATTATCATTTTTGGAAACCCTCAAGTGATACTTCCTCTTCTTCGGGATTTTCAATTAACCTGAAAAGTGTAAATCTGAATCATGTGATAATATCTTATTTGAATGAACCTGCCCATCAGAAATATAAATTCAATGTTTCTGCATTAAAAGCAAAGGGTAATTTGAATGATAAGAAGTATGACCTTGCACTAAATGGCAATGTTGGAGTGCAATATTTTATTTCTGACGGTATAAATTATCTTCCTCAAAAAAACATCAAACTTGAGGCTCAAATTAAGGTGGATAAGGAAAAAGAAAGCTGGACTTTCACTGATTGTAAATTTAATACTGAAAAGTTGAAATTTATGTTTTCGGGCTCATACATATTTAAAGAGCACTTTGAATATGTTATCTTAAAAATGCAATCGAATGAAGCCGACCTGCAGTCTTTCATTGAGGAACTTCCCGAAAGTTCGAAATCAATGTTAGAGAAATATGCTGCAAGTGGAACTTTAAACTTAAGTCTTAGCATTAAAGGGAATATTTCAAGTAATAAAAGACCCTTGATTTATTGTGCTTTCACTCTTTCGGAAGGAAGTCTCCACGAACCAAAGTCTGACATTACTCTTGAAAACATTAATTTTTCAGGCTCTTATTCTAACTTTTCGTCTAATCTTCCTGAGCAATACAAAATATCCTTCGAACAGTTATCTGCAAAATTAAAAAGTGGAAGCATACAGGGAAGTGCAAATATTACCAACTTTCTTCATCCTGAAATTGCCTTCAATGGAAAACTTCAAAACTTTGAGTTGGCAGAAATAGTGAAATTTATTGGCATTACTGACATTGAGTCAGCCCAAGGAAAATTGAATACGGATGTTAATATGTGGATTAATCCTGCTGATATATCCCATTTGAAGGCAAGCGATTTTCTGAACAGCAAAACTTCAGGAACCCTAAGTCTTAGCAATGCAAGTTTTCTGCTGAAAAACAATCCGGTTCAGTTTAATGCCATTAATGGTAATTTCACCTATAGCAACAACGATGTTATCATTAACAGTTTCACGGGAAACATCAATAAAAGCGACTTCAAATTGAGTGGTTATTTCAAAAATGTGTTGCCTTTTTTATTTTTACCTAATCAGGCAGTTGAAATAAGTGCGAGTTTAAACTCAAACAACTTCAATCTTGAAGATATTCTAACTTCAGGCAAAAGTAATTCTAGCTCAAAACCTTTCCGTTTAGTTTTTCCAACAACCCTATCGGCTTCTATTGATGCTGAAATAGGAAATCTTAAATTTAAAAAGTTTAGTGCATCGCAGGTAAAAAGCCGTTTGACATTGAAAAAGCAACAAATGCTAATTAGCACATTGCAATTGAATACGATGAATGGGAAAATTTTCGCAAAAGGTTTGCTGGATGCTTCTCAAAACAACAAAGTATTGATTAGTTTCGATGCTTCGGTGAATGATGTGGATGTGAGCCAAATGTTTTACCAGATGGGCAATTTCGGCCAGGAAAAAGGCATACGCGACGATAATATCAAAGGCCGATTGACTTCCGACATTCAGTTTGCGGCGGTTTATAAAGATGATTTAACCATTGACAAATCTTCCATTTTTGCCCATGCTGATGTTACTATCGAAAATGGTGAGCTAAACAATTATGCTCCCCTACTTAAACTATCGAAATTTATTCGGGTAGAAGACCTTCGCAACGTGAGATTTTCTTCATTAGAAAACAAAATCGACATTAAAAATGAAGTCATTACCATTCCCAAGATGGATATTAAATCGAATGCTCTTAACCTGCAAATGAAGGGAACGCATAAATTCAACAACGAAATAAATTATCAATTGCAGATCCTTTTATCAGAACTTTTATCAGATAAAGCCCGCAAGGCGAACAAGGAAAATGAAGAGTTTGGATTGATTGAAGACGATGGGCTTGGCAAAACCACACTCTTTATTCACATTACAGGTACCACCGAAAAACCCGTTTATAAATACGATAAGTTAGGCGTGAAAGAAAAGCTAAAGATTGCCATTAAATCCGAAAAACAAAACCTGATTAATGTGCTGAACAAGGAATTCGGTTGGTTTAAGAAGCAAAACACCAACGACACTTCTTCTACCAAAATCAATAAAACAACCAGCAATAACAAATTTAACGTTGAGTGGGACGACGACAATGACAAAAAGCCTGTTGAATAATATATTTGCCATAAATTCGTTTTACTTACCTTTATACCGGTGAAACATAATATTTACATACATAAACGTCGCTGGAAATGGTTGCTCTTTTTATCGGGAACACTCATTTTTGCTGTTTCAATATGGTTTTCTAACATATTGGTTACGCGATTGGCAAACGATGAGCGCAATAAGGTGAAAATTTGGGCTGATGCCATTCATCAAAAGGCAAGCCTGGTGAATTATACCGAAGATTTTTTTCAAAAGATACAGGTTGAAGAACGCAAAAGGGTGGAGCTTTGGGCGGAGGCTTATCGTAGGCTGGTGTTTGCCGGACTGAACGAAGATGTGACTTTTTATCTGAAAATAATTGAAGAAAACACCAATATTCCGGTGATTCTTACGGATGAGAAGAATAATATTAAAATGACCGCCAATATTAATATTCCGAAAGATTCGGCAAAGGTGCTGAGCGGAAAATTGCTTGAAGAATTCAGCACGTTTGAGCCCATTAAAGCCAAGTATCTTTCGATGATTAATGATAAGATTTATTATAAAGAATCGAAACTTTTCACTGAGCTTAGAGGAGTTCTGAACAATTTAGTGCGGTCTTTTTTCACGGAAGTGGTCATTAATTCTGCCTCTGTGCCGGTTATTGTTACGGATAGCACTCAAAAAAAATTGCTTGCCTACGGTAATATCGACACCACTCAAATTCACAACAAAGCCTATGTTGAGACGATGATTAACGAAATGTCTCATCAAAACCAACCGCTTGAAATTGATCTTTCCGGCATTGGTAAGAGTCTTATCTATTATAAAGATTCTTATCTCTTGCAACAACTCCGCTATTTTCCTTATCTCCAGTTTTTCATCATCAGCATCTTCTTAGGCATTGCCTATCTTCTGTTTAGTTTTGCCCGAAAATCGGAACAAAATCAGGTTTGGGTGGGTTTGGCAAAGGAAACTGCGCATCAAATTGGTACCCCTCTTTCGTCGATGATTGCATGGGTTGAAATACTTAAAATGAAGGGAGTTGACGAAGAAACCATCACCGAAATCAACAAAGATGTTAAGCGTTTGGAAAACGTTACGGATCGTTTTTCCAAAATTGGTTCGCCGCCGAAATTGGATAAAATCAACATTGTTCCCATTGTTTATGAAGTGGTTTCTTATATTAAAAAACGCAGCTCATCGAAAGTGATTTTTCATTTGAATTTTTCGCAAGGCGAGATTATTGAAGCCCCTATTAATAAAAATCTTTTCGAATGGGTGATCGAAAATCTGTTGAAAAATGCCATTGATGCGTTTACGGGTTCGGGAAGTATCACCATTGATATCCTTAATGAAGCCAAACATATTCATATTGATATTTCCGACAGCGGAAAAGGCATTCCGAAAGCCATGTTTAAAACTATTTTTCGCCCGGGTTACACCAGCAAAACCCGTGGGTGGGGCTTGGGTTTATCACTTTCAAAACGCATTATAGAAGAATATCATCGTGGCAAAATATTTGTGAAATCTTCTGTTCTGAATAAAGGTTCTGTTTTTAGAATTACGATTAAAAAGAAATCAATTTAGAATTTTTTTTATCGAATGCTATAAAAAATCAAACTATTACAAACTCTTATTCTTTCATTTGTTAGTTTTCTTTTCTTAGTTTTCCAGGATCTTGTCGGGTATCGAATAGGGTAACTATTTCTATTTCGTCTGCTTTTATACGGTAAAAAATTGTAATTTGATGTGTAACTATACACTTATATAATCCTTTTATTTTATCGGATTTCGGGCAGCTTTCAGGATGTTTTTGAATTTGATGTAATGACTTGTCAAGCTTTTTCACAAAGTCATGCTTTGTTTTTACAGACCATTCATTTTCTAGGTATTCCAGCAAATTTACAAGTCTTCTTTGAGTTCTTTTGGAAAGAATAATCAGCATAATTAATTACGATGCCCTTTAATTGTTTCTTCGTAACTATATTTTTCTCCATTTTCTAATTCCTTTATTCCTGCAAGAATGTCGTTTTGCTCTTCAGCAGATAATGTTGTCCAAAAATCCTGTTTCTCGCTCTGAAAAACTCTTAAAACCTTTTCTAATACCGAAGGACTTTCAGTATCAATAATCATTTTCATCAATTCGATTTTTATAGTCTGTATATTCATATAAAAAACTTTTTTACAAAGGTACAAAATATTTCACATCATGTATTAGCATTACACTTAACAACCATTATCTTAGAGAAAGATAAATATAATTTCTTTAATTTTATATTCAAATCTGATTAAAAAAACCAGATTAACTGGAAGTTAGAATCTGGGGTTATTACTTTCAAAACGTATTATAGAAGAATATCATCGTGGAAAAATATTTGTGAAATCTTCTGTTCTGAATAAAGGTTCTGTTTTTAGAATTACAATTAAAAAGAAATCAATTTAATTCTGAATTGACTTTTTACTCAATACGCTTCATCCGGTTTTAATTTTACATCAAACTGTTTTATTTACTCATAAGCGAAGTCTGAAATAAATTTATTGATATCTGTTTTAGCTTAAGCTATCTTGCAATTTTCTTTTCTAAGGTCTGATTTTTCATAAGGCCAATATCAAAAATTTTATAGCATATAGGTTAATACATTAGGCAGGTCTGGTTTAGCACAAGCTAAATAAAATATAAAACATGAAAAAGTAAAAGCAGAACAGGTATAAATAAAAATAAACTTGGCTTATGCAATTATACACCTGCCTTGTTTAAAAGTAGAGGTGCCTTGTTTAAAAGTAGAGGTGCCTTGTTTGAAAGTAGAAGTGCCTTATTTGAAAGTAGAAGTGGCTTGTTTGAAAGTAGAAGTGGCTTGTTTAAAAGTAGAAGTGGCTTGTTTAAAAGTAGAGGTGCCTTATTTGAAAGTAGAGGTTGCATATGTATAAACACAAATGGCTTGTGCAAATACAGAACAGCTCAGTGCACTTTCAGAACTGGCTAACGTAATCTATTAATTTTAAAAATAAAATTAAGCAAAAAAGCAGAATTTTCTCTTAAACCCCTCTTTCCTTCTTCCACCAATCGTGGAAAGATTGTTCGTTAATCTTGGGAAGATCTCTGCGGCTACCCCATTGTTTTTGGAAGAATTTTCCCAGAAAGATATTCTTAATTTTTGCACTGCTAAAGTCGATGAGTTTTCGGTGAAGCATTAGGTTTTTCCAAGCAAACATCACTACTTTTTCGGAAGTATCATACAGTTTTAATTTAACCGATTCGTTACGGTTTTCGAGCAATAATTCATGCAGATTGATCCTCACGGGGCAAACTTCCGTGCATTTTCCACACAAGGTTGAGGCAAAGCTCAAATGTTTATACTTTTCGAAACCTTTCAGATGAGGTGTAATCACTGCCCCAATGGGTCCGCTATAGGTAGTATCGTAGGTGTAACCCCCTATGTTTTTATAAATAGGACAAACATTGAGGCAGGCACCACAACGGATGCATGATAAAGCGCGGCGTTGCTCTTTTTTTGCTAACAATTCGGTGCGGTTGTTGTCTAACAAAATCACGTACATCTCTTCCGGTCCATCCACTTCGCCTTCCTGCCGCGGACCTAATACTACCGAATTATAAACCGTTAGTTTCTGTCCGGTTCCATGCTGAGCCAGCAAAGGCCAAAACAAATGTAAATCATTAATTGATGGAATTATCTTTTCGATGCCCACAATAACAATGTGAATTTTTGGAAGCGACATCGACAAAAAGCCATTTCCCTCGTTTTCCGTCAGAGCAATTGCCCCCACATCAGCAATCAGGAAGTTGGCACCCGTAATTCCGGCATCAGCATTCAGAAATTTATCTTTTAATTTTTTCCTAACAAAGTAAGTAATCTCTTCAGGAGTAGAATTTATAGGTAAATCAAATTTTTCGTTAAAAAGCTCAGCCACATTTTCCTTCGATTTGTGCATAGCTGGCGTAACAATATGATAAGGCTTTTCGCCTGCTAATTGAACAATATATTCTCCCAAATCAGTTTCAACAGATTCGATATGATTTTTTTCAAGATTTTCATTCAACTCGATTTCTTCGGTGGTCATCGATTTAGATTTAACTACCATCTTAACATCATTTCTCTTCAAAATGTCCAACACTTCGCTAACGGCTTCTTCGCCGTCTTTTGCCCAAATTACTTTTCCACCCCTTGCCGAAAAGTTCATTTCAAACTCGGTAAGATATTTATCGAGTTCGTTAACCACTTTAAATTTAATGCTTCCTGCCCTGTCTTTTGCCAAATCCATATCGCAAAACTGTGCTTTACCTTTTTCTACAGCAGCATCATATCTTCCTATGTTAAACTTAATTTTATTTCTGTGAATTTCGTCGAAAGCTATTTTTTCAGCTTCGACTTTAAATTTTGTATGTAGATCATGCATAATTTTAAATTTAGATTTTATTTACCCTTCTTTCGTGTCTTCCACCTTCAAAATCAGTAGTAAGAAAAGTTTTCATTATTTCAATTGCTTCTTCATTATCAATAAAACGTGCCGGAATTGCCAACACATTTGCATTGTTATGTTGTCGTGCCAAAGAGGCTATTTCGGCATTCCAACACAAAGCCGAACGAACCGACTGATGCTTATTTGCCACCATATTCACTCCATTGCCACTGCCACAAAGTAAAATACCAAGCTCATAGTTTCCATTCTCAATTTCAATGGCTAACGTATGTGCTATATCAGGATAATCAATACTTTCAGCAGAATATGCACCCATATCTTTTACCGAAATATTCATGCTTTGAAGCGTATCTATCAGTACCAACTTCATTTCATATCCAGCGTGATCACATCCTATAATAATTTTATCGACCATAACAATATTTGTTTATAAAATTTCTTTCAAAAGTACATATTAATAAAACACCAATCTAAAAATGAAGTGTTTAAGGTATTCACAATTATCATCATTTTAAATCTAATTAGCATCAATTCAGCGTTTTATTTTTTTTCTAACAATGGTTGTTAATATCTGATTACTTTTGTTTGATAATTTTTCGAAGTGAGTTCGTTTATATCAGTTAAAAAGCTAATTTCATTTTTTATCACCAGTTTTAAGTACTTTTCAACATTCAAATCAACAAAAATGCAGCATAAAATCAACGGAAATATTGTTAACAAGCAAGGTACTAACAATTGTTATTAATGTCGTTAATATACTCATTTTTCGAACTTTTTGCATCTGATAAGTGTTGAATTAATGTTGAAAACTATTGGTAATTCAATAAAGCAAATTAAATATCAGAATTAATTGAACACTATGAACAGGCTATTATAAATATCAATAATTAAATTTAAAATATAGAATAATAAGTTCTTTTATCAAACTGTATTCTAATCTTTATTCCTATTTTAGATCCAAAAAGGTTTAATTCACAATAAAAAC
>CAIXTV010000028.1 GCA_903922465.1 uncultured bacterium | reverse complement strand
CACGGATTTAAAAAGATTTTCGCGGATTTTTCATTTTTCTCTTTTCGTTTTTCACTTTTACCCTGGCAGCGTTTCAACCGCTGCAAGGGTTAGTCTAGTTATGAGTTATGAGTTATGAACTATGCGTTCAGTTTTTCTAACATTTCCGATACACTCAGATCGATTTTGGAAAAGGCAAACCATTTTTTACCCAGATCTTTTAATGAAGCTCCAATATGGTAAACAATTGTATGATCAATGCTCAAAAAACGGATTAATGATCTGAAGTCGACCTTCAATAGTCTGGCTGTGTTGTAAATCTTCAGAATATAATATAGAACAATGATTGTTAAGTGCTGCAGCCACCATCATGCTGTCCCAAAATGAAAAGCCATAAGTTTCGACAATTTTTAGAGTTTGATCCAACGTGTTTGTATTCAACGTTGGTTTATCGCTCATACAATTCGTCGCGGTTAAATTTGAAACCTGTTAAGTCAACATTGTATTGATCAAAGAAATTGCCTGTATTCTTTTCTTTGCTGAGTTTAGGACTCTTCTTTTTGGTTTTCCCAGAAACATAGCGCTGTACCAAAAACTGATAGAAATCAATCAATTCGGTTTGAGCCTTTTGAGGTAATATTTGCAAGTCGATCATGATGTTTAGATTATCTAAGTCAAAGGTAATAAACAATGAAAAGTGTCAAAAGTGTCAAAAGTGTCAAAAGTGAAAAGTGAAAAGTGAAAAGTGAAAAGTTTATTTAGTGAATAGTGATAAGTGAAAAGTGAAAAGTGAAAAGTGAAAAGTGAAAAGTGAAAAATGAAAAGTGAAAAGAGAAAAATGAAAAGAGAAAAATGAAAAGTGAAAAGTTAAATTGTCCTTGGTTTTTCTTTTATCGGATTGGGTTTTGTCAATCTATTATGCAAGGATACAAAAACCTATCCGTCAATAAGTTAAGAATAAAATATTTTTCACTTTTCACTTTTCATTTTTCACTTTTTACCCTGGCAGCGTTTCTACCGCTGCAAGGGTTGGATTAGATTGAGGGCAGCGTTCTCACCACTGCAAGGCTTGGTTTAGTCTTATTTATTAATTAGGGAAATCGGGAGTAAATTTTGTCGCGGGAATCGAATGCGGCGAATATGATTACTTCATCTTCAAGATAGAACCCAATTCGGAATTTGCCTTTTCTAAAGCGATAAGCGTTCTGATGTCCTTTTAGTTTTTTTATATTCGGAGCCTCACTTAATTTGTTAGCTTTCTCAATTAATTCAATGCACTCCAGAATTACTTTTGCAAGGTTTTTATCCTTTGTAATATTGAGATCTTTTTCAAATCCGCTTAAAAATTCAGTTTTCACTCCTTAATAATATTATGAAGAGTGTTCATTACATCTTGCCTGTTTATTTTCGATGTTTTTCTGTTTTTTTCCATGTTTTGAAAAAGACGTTCATCTGCATCACTTTCAATTGTTGAAATCTTAGTTCCAAGCCTTTTAGCAAGTTCAAGAAAAAAATTAAGTTCGGATTTGTCTTTCGGCTGTATTATTAGGTTTTCCATGAATTGTTTTTTTTTTACAAAAATACTGTATTCAAGATTATATTTGCTTTTGAAGTCTGGTTTTTAAGGTTGTAATTCAGGTTCCACCAAGGCGGATATTTACTATCCGGGATGGATTTTGTCCCTGGCGGCGGAGGATAAGCTCTCCTTCTGCGGTTACAAGAACGATGGCAGTGTGCTCGCTCCTGGAACCCGGGCTTATGAGTTTCTGTTCGATTTTACCTTGTAGATTTATTTAGGCTTTTCACCATGGAGACACAGAGAACACAGAGAAATTATCTCTATTTTATTTTTTCACTTTTCATTTTTCACTTTTCATTTAATGCATTTTTCATTTTTCACTTTTCACTTTTCACTTATAAAGGTTTGCTTTGGCCGTATTCAGCCTCACGAACCAAAGCACCAATTGCAGTACCAGCCTTAAGAAACTGCTTACTTAAAACAAACTCTTTATGTTCAACAAGAATTTGTTTATACACCTCAATAACCTTTAATGCAAAAGCATAAGTCCGATCCTTCAAAATACTCTCACCCATAATTTTTCATTTTTCACTTTTCACTTTTCACTTTTCATTTTTCACTTTTTACCCTGGCTGCGTTTCAACCGCTGCAAGGGTTGGTTAAGATAGAGTTATATTAAAAATCATCTAATAATAGGAAATCTGCAATATGTTTATGACGGATTCCTTCTATATTATCCTTCCAAAGCTCATCCATTGTTACAATGTATTTGGGATGATGGTCCCTGATTTCGAGCAGGGGCCTGAATTCCCTGTCAATAGTGGAAGGCTCCGTCATTTTATAGGCTACCTGCACATATACTTTCATTTCATTTCTTTCGGCAATAAAATCAATCTCTTTATCACCGGATTTTCCAACAAAAACCCTGTATCCTCTACCGATTAGTTCAAGCATCACAATATTTTCCAATACACCGGATATTAGCCGGTCTTTAAATCCCATTACGGCATAGAGTAAGGATTGGTCGCCAACAAAATATTTTTCATTTGTTTTAAGGATTTCTTTTCCTTTAATATCATAGCGGGGAATCCTGTATATAATAAATGCACCTTCAAGTGCATTGAGATAATTATATATTGTATTAAGATCAATTTTTCGAAACTGATTTTTGAAATAATCAGCTATATTTTTAGCCGAAAATTTATTTCCGATGTTATCAAAAACGAATTTAACTACCCGTTCCAGGAGTTCTACATCACGGATATTATACCTTTGAACAGTATCACGAAGAATTGCAGAAGAGTAAATATCGAAAACCACTTTATATGCAGTTTCATAAGTGTATTCCCCTGTATGCAGAACCGGAAATCCTCCCATTCTTAAAAAATAGTCGAATTCATGGTATCGGTTTGTAATCTGTTCATGGGTACGCTCGCGCTTGAAAAGCAGGTACTCAGCAAATGATAGAGTATTAATGTGGATCTCAATATATCTCCCGGCCAGATATGTTGCCAGCTCCGACGACAATAACCTTGAGTTGGATCCTGTAATATAGACATCTACATTAAAATCGACTAAAAATGAATTTACTGCCTTTTCCCAGCCCACAACTTCCTGTATTTCATCGAGCAGGATATAGTAGCGTTGATTATTTAGAATTCTGGATTGTATGAATTTGTATAACTTATCTGCTTTGTCAACTTCTGTGAATTCGAAACTCTCGAAATTGATAAAGATAATATTGCCTTCTGCTACCCCTTTAATCTTGAACTCATCACATAACAATTTGAGAATTGTAGATTTGCCACTTCTGCGCAACCCGGTTAAAACCTTGATGAAAGGCTTATCAATAAAATTACGAAGATGTTTTAAATAGATTTCGCGCTTAATCATTTCAAAGGTGTTTTAGGGTTATAGCCACAAAAATACTTCAAAAATTCATTTTGTTTGTGGTTATGACCTTAAAAAGTGAAAAGTGAAAAATGAAAAGTGAAAAGTGAAAAAAACAAAAATTATCGAGTCTTAGGATTTTGTTTTATATCGGATGTTGTTTTTTTAATGTATTAAACGGATAAACAATATGTTATCAGTCAACAAATTGCAGGTTAAGCAAAATTTTCATTTTTCATTTTTCACTTTTCATTTAATGCATTTTTCACTTTTCATTTTTCATTTTTCACTTTTAACCGCTACGGGCACTAAGGAGTAGTCTGCTTTCGGCCTTTTGGAGATTGCTTTAATCTTTATAGTGGTATTTACAGGAGAAGATTTGTATTTCCTTTTCTTTTATAGAATAAACAAGCCTGTGCTGATCGGTTATTCTACGCGACCAATATCCTATTAACTGATGTCGTAACGGTTCGGGTTTTCCACTCCCTTCGAAAGGATTCCTTGAGGTTTCTTCAATAAGACTCGAGATTTTATCAAATATTTTGCGATCTGATTTTGACCATTCAATAAAATCAGACCATGCCTTACTTGTGAAAACAATGTCTTTCATCAGTATATCGAAGAATTACAATTTGTTTACCATCTCCTTGAATTCATCAGGTGTGAAGCGTACACTGGGTTCTTCTGCCATGCTTTCCATCAAGTGCTTTTCATTTGCTTGATTCATAGTGAGGTAAGTTGTCTCGTCTGGTTCTGGAGTGATAGTAATTGTAATCTCTTTGCCCAAAAATAACTTTTTGATAGAATTCATCAAATTCTGGTCGATCTCATTCGCCTTTAATCTATAGCTTGCTTCCATGATCGTCTGGTTTTTTTATTATAACAACGATATTAAGAATTGGTTTGTTTACCTGGAGTTTAAAAAGTGAAAAGCTTAAAAAGTGAAAAGTGAAAAGTGAAAAGTGAAAAATGAAAAGTTTAAAAAGTGAAAAGTTTAAAAAGTGAAAAGTGAAAAGTGAAAAATGAAAAGTGTCAAAAGTGAAAAGTGAAAAGGGGAAAGAGGTTGGATTTTGCCTTTTTGATGGAAGCAATTAACATGAATATAAGTTCTTTGTTTTCCTGGCTCATGGATTCGCTCATGGATTCGCTCATGGATTCGCTTATGTATGAGGAGTCTTTTAACAGGGAGATCCAGTATTCGCATTCAATTTTCATTTTTGAAGCTTTTCATTCCATTGGATTGATGATTTTCAATCTGAACTCAATTTGTTTAAAATCAGCTACGTTAGCTGTCAAAAGTTCTAAATTTGCAGTTATGGCGGTCGCCGCAATAATTGCATCAGGGAGTTTTATTTTATGCTTTTGTTTTAATGAAATAACCTTTTCAACGATTTCTGAGTTCAGATCAATTATCGGGAAATGTTTAAAAAGCTGTTCGACTATTTGCTTTCGTAGCTACTCTCAAATCGATAACCTAATATCTCCATGTACGTAATAACAGATATATATAATTTGATTCTGGTTTTGCAATTGTTTCTATCTCAAGGGTTCTTTTTGAAAGAAGGATCAGGATGTTAGTACCAACGAGTATCCCATTCATTGCGTAAATTATTTTGAAATTCAACAGGATTCTTGATTGATCGGAAGATACTATCGGGCTCTATTGCATTGAAAAACGACTTTATGTTATTTATTTGATTGTCCTCAATTAATAATGGGGAGTCCTCTTCAATTCGTTTAACAAATGCCATTGATTTTAAAAGTCTTGTTAAAAGTTGAGCATTTCTTTTGCTATTGACTGTAATTTTTAAAGTTGTCATTAATTCTTAGTTTTTCAGTTGCAAAGATATTGCTTTTCACTTTTCACCAATTAGGCACTGAGGCTTCTTAGAAATAATTTCACTTTTCATTTTTCACTTTTCATTTTTCACTTTTGATACTTTTCATGGTCTTATTATTCCTCATTAACCAGATACCCGGTTTTTTCTGTGAGTTCATAAAGAGTTTCAGGGGCAATGTCTGCTCCATTTGGCCATGAAATAGTCCAGCCGTCAACAAACAATTTCTTAAAGTATGTCTGATTCACTAGCGGTTCAAACACACCTTGCCCAACATATGATTTTAAGTCAATTGTTCCTTCCTTCCCATTACTGAAAACTATATGGATCAGGTAATCATGAAGGTATTGCGCAGCAATTACTCTTGGCATATATTCTGTATTCATGATTTAAAGAATTATTGTAATGGTTCAATTTTATTAAGTACCGCCTTATCAGTGATGTTATTCCAGTTTTCTTCTAATTCGGCATTTCGTAAAAGAGCCCATTCTTTAATAAGTTTTAAAGCAGTATTCGAATTAATATTTCCTTGTAACATCTCGCCCTCAAAATTAAATATTCCTTCTGATCCCTGGTATTCAGCATGGAAATGAGGCGGATTATGTTCATTGTAAAACATCCTTATAATTATACCAAAAAACATTGAAACATATGGCATGGTCAAATAGCGATTTTACGGATCAGAATTTACAAAATAATTTTTCAATTTTGATTTTTCACCACTGAGACACAGAGAACACAGAGAAAAGTTGGTATAATTTCTCCTATAAATCCCGCTCCCTACGAAGGGAGGTGTTTGTTTATCCGATGAACTATCGCCCTTTTGACGCTTTGGGCCAGCGAGTTTCTCCTGCGAGCTTTGCCAATCAGAAGGCTGGCATTAACTCATGTCTGTGTTCTTAAAATCCTTCTCAGGATAGATTACATTGGTCAATTTGAAAACGGGGTTATGAGCCACCACAAATATACCCGACCTTTACGCATTATCGTTGTGCTAGTTTTTGCAGACGATCATGTTCTTTTTGATGATATAATATTTTTGCATTCAACTTGCCTTGATCATAAATGATAAGCATCTCAGCATTATATACTTGTTCATAGTTAAGCACATTCCAAATTACCACCCCAATCTTTCTTGCAATTGCAATTAATGCTTTTTTTCTGGACTTTCTCATGGCCAGGCGATTGAACTTTTCTTTAAATGATGATCCTTTTGTCCTTATGGCTGCCCAGGCAATTTGTACCAAAACTGCACGAAAAAACCGATTTCCTTTTGTTGTAGCAGTACTTTTGTATTTTCCGGCACTTTCATCGTTTCTTGGACGCAGTCCCGTCCATCCGGAAAATTTTCCACTGTTCTCAAAAGCTTTCATATCGGCTCCCGTTTCAGCTAAGATTATCATTGCCGAGATATCACTGACTCCTGGGATCGTAAGCAACAGCTTCATCTGGTCTTTGTAATGTTCGTTGCACAATACACTCATTTTTGATAAGCACTTACTGGTTTGGCTAACCAACATATCAAATTCTTCCAGAGATTGTTCCAGTATAAAACGGTGATGTGCTGTAATGAATCCTGTTAAGGCTTGCTCAACAACCTCTTTCTTATGTTTGTTCACAATCCGACCGTGTATAGACTCAGCCAACACCTTTGGATTGGTTTCTCCCTGTACTAGCTGTCGTATAACTTTCATTACACTCTTTCCAGATATATTACTGACAAAACTTGTAATGCGAATGCTACACATTTCCATGGTGCGTTCCATCTCGGTCAAAACAGCTGTCTGTCTTTGCTGAAGTTTTACGTATTTGCGACTATACGTGCGCAATTCCCGAATTTCTTGGCAAGGAACCAAACTGCTTCGTAAAAGCCCTTTATGCAACAAAGTGGCAATCCATTGGGCATCCTTTACATCGCTTTTCCTTCCCGGCATTTGTTTGATTAAATAAGGATTCACCAACATTAAGTTAAATCCCATTTCTTCCAGAATATTCCATATTGGTATCCAATACATTCCTGTGCTTTCCATGGCTACTGTATCGACGCCAACAGATTGCATGTCTTCACCCATTGCCCTGATAGAGGGCGTTACCGTAGAATATTCTTTTACAGGTCCATGTTTTTGGCCATCAAAAGTGGCACAAAATATTGTATCTTTGTGTACGTCCAGTCCGCATGCTCGTTTCATAATTTGTAAGATTAATGATTAATGCGCTAAGATAAAGATTGTGCCTCGAGCACGCAAAGCGCCTGAGATCCGGACTGGATTTTTATGCGTCTGTGTGAAAACCACAGGTTTGTAATGTATATTTG
>CAIXTV010000027.1 GCA_903922465.1 uncultured bacterium | reverse complement strand
TTTTTGTTTTTAACCCCATTTTCTCTTAAACCACGAAGTAGTTTAACTTGAATCGAAGATCGGCGAAGTCAATAACCCCCGGTGTAGCTTGCGAAACCGGGGGTAAGATAATGAACGTACGCCGACAACCCCGAAGCTGGTTGAACGTTGATTAAAATAAACAGCCTATCTCTTTCATTCAAGTTCACTATTTATTGAAATTTATCCATATTCGTAACACATTATATATTAAGCCATTGCATAAAATCCCCCCTGCCCCCCTTTTACGAAAGGGGGAGTCGTTCAAACGTAAATTGTTTCCTTTATAATGTTTTCAACAATAACTTGACCGAAAGAGATAAGCAGTTTATCCATATTCGTAACACATTATATATTAAGCAATTGCATCAAATCCCCTCTGCCCCCCTTTTACGAAAGGGGGAGTCGTTCAAACGTAAATTGTTTCCTTTATAATGTTTTCAAGAATAACTTGACCGAAAGGGATAAGCAGTTCACAATAATTATCAAAAATCGGAAATCACATTAAAAAAGTAATTACATTGATGTTGTTCATGGGGTTTTCACTGTCGCAGTAGCATTTCCTGAGTATGCAACCTTCAGTCTAAGGGTCTATGATCATTTAAGCCATAAGATTCTTGAGATTAAGGATGCAAGAAGTACAGTTAGGTTTATATGAGAAAATCATTGATCTGAAGCTGACTGCAAGCTCGTATTATTATGTGGAAATCATTAGTACCGATTTCAGAGAAGTTCGCAAAGTGATAATACGTAAATAGTTGGTGGCCAGGTTCTATTAGATTGAAAAAAAAGCAACATTTACTATCCTTCTGATTAGTAAATGTTGCAATAAACAAAAGAACCTAAGAGAGAGCAGAAACTTTTTCCTTAGGTTCTTTCGCCAATGAATGATTGAATTGTGGTTTGATTAACATTGTTACATACGAAAAATACAATATTTATTATTACTGTTTAACGTATTCTTCAATAATGGTTTTAAGATGTTTCAATAATTTTACTATTTCAAAAAGTTCTTCGTCAGTGCTTATATAAGACTTACTTATAGCATATTCTTTACCGTGCAGGACGATAAATTGCCATTTTTCACCTTTTACTGTAATACCGTAAATAGGTCGCATATTATTATTCAGTTCCTGTGCAACGAGCATTGCGGCCAGACATTGTCCTACAGGGTCGCCTTTATTTTCCTGCTCTTTTTTATATTCGTGGAAACAGAAATAAGGTATTTTAGGACTTCGTCTGCCTTTTGCAATAATTGCGTCCGGATTGCCCGAAAGTTCGTAATCACCTATTACAGCTTTTAAAAAACGTTCAGAAAATAAACCATATTCCAGTGTATTGTAATTTATTAATGCAAACAATGGTCCAATAAAATTTTCTATTAATTCTTGTTCATTCCAATCATCAACCCGATCAATTAAAACTTCTTGTATATTATTTAATAAGTAATATTCAAATTCATTTACAGCATAGTTATCTTTATTCTTTTGCCATTCAGCAAGCAATGGAATATGTCTAATTTGTATGATTCCAAATGTTTCTTCGAGAAACTCTCTGTCACATTCTTTAAAACCCCGTTTTATTGGTTCCATATCCTTTATTTTAAATTCTAACCTCTGCAAAGGTATAAAAAAATGAAATAGTTAATTTGAGTTCATCGTGTCTTCGTGTGAAAAAAGACTTAATAAGTAAGGCAAAATCTTAAAACAATAACCAAAAATTCATAAAGTTTCCATATACAACAATTTTTTAGACGAAGCCACGATTATGATTTTGGTAGTCGTACAATTGTCGTAAGGTGAATATTGGTCTAATTGAGCTTTGGCAGCTTCAATTGCTCGTTTTACTTCGGGTTCGGCTTTCGCTTTCGTTTTTAGAAATACCGATTTTATGTATTTTAGTTCAATGATATAACCATATTTTATTTCTTCGCCGTAACGTTTCTCCGGTTCCATGTAAATGTCGGCATACCCTTGATTGAGTTCTCTCTCGCTGTAGGTTTTATACATAATGCCGATGTTTAACCAGGCAAGAATAAATGTTTTTATCCCTTCTTCGTGAAATACAAAATCCCGAACTGATACCGCCTCATAAAATTTTTCGATGATATATTTGAAAACAGGTCGCCACTCACCTTTAGTTGCCATTTTCAGAAATGCGGTTGCAAAAAAATCTATGTTCATTCGCAATTTGTAAACCTCGTTGATAGATTTTTGGATGAATTCCCAAATCATTATTTTTATAAGTTTGTTCGGAACAGTATAGACGTTATTACCAAAAATATCAGTTTCTTTAATAGATGTAAAGCCCAAATAAAACAATAGTGATTTGAATTTATCGGCATCTATCAATTCTTTCAGGGCAAACGAACGGACAAAATTCCCGGTTATTTCATTGTTTTCGGCGATCTCCCTCAGTATCGAAAAATTCCCGTTTATCTTGTTGTTTTCTGTCAGTAAAAAGCGGAATTTTCCATAATCGGTCCGCATGTTTTCGTCAATCAAATTAGCAGGTGATTCGTTGTTCTTAATATAATTATGTATATAATATAAAACTGAAACAGTGTTGT
>CAIXTV010000026.1 GCA_903922465.1 uncultured bacterium | reverse complement strand
GGATGCAGTGTTTGAACAGCTCAGGGATAAATACAAGTATGTGCTTAAAGTAAAAACAAGTGAAGATTTGTATTTCGGGGAAAGTGTCATAGTAGTCCGTCCACTGGTTACGGGTTCACCATTTCAATTATCGAATAATGTTCCTACTACGACAATCGAAAAACTGTTGGTAGATTTATATTGCGATAAAGAATTTCAATTTCTTCAAGGTTATGAGCTAACACATATTTTTAACAACGCTTTTTCTAAATACACAATAAACCTTGATAGGCTACTTAGGTATGCCAGTAGAAAAGAAAAAAGAACAGTAATTGCCGACTTTATTAAAACTATAAAATGACAGTAAATTCTAATTACTGTCAAAAATCTATGATATAATGATACAAGAAAGTTGCACTTCAAACGAATGGATTTCCGAAATAGCCAAAACCAAAAAGGCTGATAAGGGATTGGTTCAAAAACTAATACGGGCATTGATTTTATTAGAAGGATTGTCCGAATCAAACCTAAAGTTCGTGTTTAAGGGAGGTACCGCATTAATGCTGATGTTGAACAGTACTAAGCGACTTTCAATTGATATAGACATTATTATTTCTGAAAAAGCTGCTAATCTTGATGAATTATTGTCCGAAATTGCATTAAAAAAAGGATTTATCAGAGTAGAAGAAAAGCTCCGAAATGCGAACAGCGGAATTGAAAAAGCTCATTACAAATTTTATTATCCTAACTCGCTCAGGGAAAATGATGAGGAGTTTATTTTGCTCGATATCCTGTTTGAGGATAATCATTACAACAACCTTATTTCCATCCCGATACAATCTTCTTTTATTACACACGAAGGTGAAATAATAGAAACAATAACGCCCGATTTTAATAGTATTATGGGCGATAAGTTGACTGCCTTTGCACCTAACACTACTGGGATTCCATACGAAAAAAGTGGAAGAACCATGGGTCAGGAAATCATAAAACAACTGTACGACATTGGGAATATCTTTGAAAAAATAGATGATGTAGCCATTGTAAAGACTGTATTTACAGATTTTGCTTTAATCGAGTTGAAGTACCGAAACATGGGAAAAGATGTAAATATAGTGATGGATGATATTGTTGAAAACTGCTTGTCCATATCTTTGCGCCAACAAGTTGCAAATACTAACTATGAAGTAATGCAATTAGGCTTACGGCAAATTGCAAATTATATTTTTTCGGAAAGGTACCTTATAGAAAAAGCTATAGTTCATGCTTCAAGAACCGCATACCTGATTGCTTTAATAAAGACCGAAACTGCAATTGAACGATTCGATAACAAATTAGATATGACAACTTGGCAAATAGAGCAACCCAACAACACCAAACTAAACAAACTTAAAAAATCAAACCCTGAAGCTTTCTTTTACTGGTTCAAATATTATTCATTAGTAAAAGAAGTATAAAATACCAGCACTACATAGTTTCCAAACCCTGTCGGATATGCCAAAGCAATTTTTCGAGCTTATTTTCACTAAAATCCAATAACTCACATAAATTCATTTCACATTCATTCTGCAATTGTAGGGTATATCAGTATATAAACTACTTTTGAACTTATTTTACAATCTGTATGACCATCCTCTCCCTATCAACCCTCGAAACATGGCTTTGGGATTCAGCCAACATCCTTCGGGGTAGCATCGACTCCAGCGACTTTAAAAATTATATTTTCGGGCTGCTTTTTCTGAAAAGAGCCAACGATGTATATGACGAAGAAGTAGAAAGTATTATGAATCAGGAAAATCTTAGCCAGAAAGATGCTGAAGATGAACCTTATTTCCGCATTCCCGAAGAAGCCCGTTGGGCATTGCTAACAGCTAAAACTGAAAATATTGGCGAAGCTCTCGATAAAGCATTTGCTGCCATCGAGCGTGATAATACCCAGTTGGAAGGTGTGATGACCGCTATCAAATTTGGCGATAAAGAAAAGTTATCTGATGCCGTGCTACAGCGTTTATTGCGCCACTTCAACCAATACTCACTCCGTAATTCTGAGCTTTACACGCCTGATGTTTTAGGCGATGCGTATGAGTACCTGATTAAAATGTTTGCCGATGATGCTGGCAAAAAAGGTGGCGAATTTTATTCCCCTAAAGGTGTTGTTCAACTGATCGTCAGGCTTATAAAGCCACAGCCTAAAAATCGGGTTTACGATCCAACATCAGGGTCTGGTGGGATGCTTATCGAATCGGCTAAATATGTTGCCGAACAACCCAACGGAAAAATCGGGAACAACATCAATATTTCGCTTTACGGGCAGGAAAAGAACCTTGGTACATGGGCGATATGTAAGATCAACATGATACTTCACAACTTTATGGATGCCGATATCCGTAAAGGCGATACACTTACCGACCCCAAGCATAAGGATGACCGAAACAACCTGATGTTGTTTGACCGTGTTATTGCAAATCCGCCATTTTCGCAGGACAGGTGGTGGGAAGTAGCCGAAACCAACCTCGAAAAGAAGCTGGATAAGGACGGCAAAGAAGTTGAGATTGCCCCGAACTATAACAAAGTGGTGGTTGATAAATTTGGGCGGTTCCAGTATGGTATTCCGCCCCGTGGGTATGCCGATCTTGCATTCCTTCAGCACATGGTTGCTGTATTAAAAGAGGATGGAAAAATGGGTATCGTTCTGCCACATGGTACATTGTTCCGTGGCGGAACCGAAGGCGCAATCCGACAGAAATTGTTGGAGAAAGACATTGTTGAAGGTATTATTGGGTTGCCCTCTGCTCTGTTTTACAATACAGGTATCCCAGCTTCGGTTTGGATCATCAATAAATCGAAACCTGAACGACTAAAAAACAAGGTGATTATTGTTGATACCAGCAAAGAGTACAAAGAGGGTAAAGCTCAAAATCAACTGGAAGAAATTCATATCGATAAAGTAATTGAATCGTATGATGCTGAAACCGATATAGATAAGTTTATGCGGGTTGTGGATATGTCGGAAATTAAAGAAAACGATTACAACCTTAATATTTCGAGGTATATCAGCACCAATGAAGCTGAAGTAGAAATTGTTCTATCAAAGGTTCTTGAAAAAATTGCCCAGCTTGAAGAGAAACAAAAAGCTATTGATGAAAAGTTGAACCAGTATCTAAAGGAGCTTGGATTATGAGGGGAGAATATAAAGATACTCCGATTGGAATAATTCCTGATGATTGGCAGGTCATTAAATTAAATAACCTACTTGAACTACTTACTGATTTTGAAGCAAATGGTAGCTTTTCTGATACAAAACATAATGTTCAAGTTCAAGAAAAAGATGGCTTTGCTTGGTATGTGAGAGCTACAGATTTAGAAAAAAATACACCTCTAAATGAAGTGAAGTATGTTAATGAAAGTAGCTATAAATATTTAAGAAAGAGTTCGCTTCAAGGTAATGAATTACTAATAACGAAGAGAGGTGAAATTGGGAAAGTTTATTATTTTACGAAGCCAGAAAATTTAAATGCAACACTTGCTCCGAATTTATATTTGTTAAAGCTAAATTCTCAAGTAATTCCAAAGTTTCTTTATTACTACTTTATAAGTGAGAAAGGTAATCGAACTTTAAAACGGATTGATGCATCTTCTGCACTTGGAGCACTTTATAAAGATGATGTAAAAAACCTACAAGTCCCACTGCCTTCATTAGCTGAGCAGAATAAAATAACGCTCATTCTTTCTACCGTTGATGATAAAATCGCTGCTATCAATGAAAAAATAGCCCAAACCCAACAGCTTAAAAACGGATTAATGCAGCGGTTGCTGACAAAAGGGGTTGGGCATACAAAATTCAAAGATTCACCGCTGGGGGAGATTCCTGAAAGTTGGAAATTAATCAGATTTGAAGAAACTTGCAAGAATATTTCTTTAAAATATTCTTTGTTACAAGGTAGGTGTATCGACCTTGAGCATATTGAGCAAAATACGGGCAGAATCATTGGATAT
>CAIXTV010000025.1 GCA_903922465.1 uncultured bacterium | reverse complement strand
TTGGCAATTCGAAATTTATAATACGGTAATAGGTTCAGATTGTACCCAACCCTGAGGTTTATTTTTTCCAATGACAAATCTTCTTCGGACAATTATCCTTGAACCCGATGCAATATTAGTGATTTCTGTTTTACTTACTGAAATATGATCCTTATGTAGCATCATATAAAAATTTGCAAGGGTGGTCTAGCGTCCTATAAATAAGTCCTCTTTATAGAAGGTGAAAATTATTAAATGATTTTCAGATTACTCAGAATTTTTGCTTAGTCCCCAAAAGATACTTGTGACCCATTTATTCTAACATAATAATAAGCCATGAAACCATATCGGACTTAAAAATAATGCATATTGAATTTTTATTCTAACAACATTTGTGTGTTTCTTGCAAATAGATTTAAGCATCTGATTTTTATAGTCAAACTCAATTATAAGAAAGCTATTGATTCGTAATCACGTTAAAGAAAAAACGGATTTATATTAATGGTTTTCATAAAGTCGATAAACTATATTATCTTATAAGCCACAGCGTACTCAATTTAAATTTCAATCTCAAGCAAAGCATTCTTATCTACTTTCCCATTACTGTTAAGAGGAAAGTTTTTCAAATGAACAATTTCAGTTGGAACCATATAAGCAGGAAGTTTCTCTTTTAATGATTTTAATATCGAATCACTCAAAACTTCACTGTTTTCCACATAAAGATAAATGAGTGCATTTGTAGGCATTTGCTTTACAACCGCCGCAACCCGACCCTGCTGTATGATTTCTCGGGCATGATGTTCTATTTCGCCCAATTCTACTCTATATCCCTGAATCTTTACCTGATGATCTAAGCGTCCACAATAATGAATATCTCCTTCAAAATCGATAAAACAAACATCTCCTGTACTGTAAAACATAGTATCTTTACCGTCAATGTTGAAAATGAAAAAGGCGAGCTTATTCTTTTCATTCAGATTCCAATATCCTTCTGTAAGTTGAGAACCAGCTAAACAAAGTTCACCTTTTTCTCCTTTGGCAACTTCCCTTTTGGTTTCATCAATAATAATTGTTTGAACATCCTTCATGGGTTTGCCAATACAAACTGACCCTTGGTATGATTTTAATGGTTCGATCAAACTGCAGGTGTAAGTTGTGCAAAAAATGGTGGCTTCAGTAGGGCCATACACATTTTCAACTATAGCATTAGGCACGCATTCATGCCATTCATTAACCAAAGCATCATTCAGGGCTTCACCACAAAATAAAGAAACTCTCATCTTTTCTAATCTTATCTCATCGAAATAGGGACGAAGAAACTGAATAAAAGACGGGACCATCAAGGCAAAGGTAATTTCATATTCTTCGAGCAAATTATAAACAGAAGCAAACTTCATATTCCCTGATGGAACAGTATATACACAGGCTCCAACACTTAAAGGTGCTAAGTAAGACATTACGGATAAGTCGAAGGTGAGATCAAACATTTGCAAACATCGGTCACCCGATTCAAGAGGATAGTTTAAATGTGAAAATCCATCAAAAAAGGCATTCAGGTTTTTTCTACAAATAGGAACACCTTTCGGAATACCAGTAGTTCCTGATGTAAATAGAAGATAAGCAAATGAATCAGGGTTTTGATTTTGAATTTTGATTTTTGAATCGGGAAAATCTAATGATGAGGGATTAATGAATTGTAGATGATCATAAGTAATGGTATTGTCAGGTTTTACATCAGAACTTATTACCCAGGAAATACCTGATTGTTCTACAACAGAATTATTACGAGCTAATGGATGTTCAGGATGTATAGGGACATAGCCTTTACCTGAAAATAAAATGGCAATAAGTGCAGCATAAGTGTCAATTGAATCGAAGGCAATCAAGCCAATGAAATTTTCATTAGGAGCATTTTCTTCAATTTGAAGTTGAATGGCTGCAATTCTATTCCCGAAATCCTTAAATGAATAGTAAGTGCCTTCAATGCAAAATGCATTGAAGGCCTCATACATATCAAAAGAATCAGCAATACGATATAAAATATCTTCTTTTATCATGATTTAAAGAATGAAAATACAGAGAAGTACTAATAAGGTTTTTGAACTATTACGACTTGGGTATTTTCAACACTTGACCAGGGAATAAGCCTTTGGCTAGCTTTTGTTTGTTAACTTCCTGTATCGTCTTAAGGTTAACGCCCATCTTCTTTGCTATTTCTGAAAGTGAATCTCCTGAAACCACTTTATAAAGATGAAAATCTTTATTTTCTGATTTTGTAGTATTGGGTTTGCTAGTATTTTCGGTTTTCTTTTCAGTAGCGTCCTCAACTGCAGCTGTTTTATTGTCGTCGTTGGCAGTGGGGAGCAAGTAAATTACCAGATACTTACCAGGGATAACAGCATTCTTGCGTATTTTATTCCAATTTTTGATGTCTTCGACACTTACATTGTATTTAGTAGAGATTTTGAACAGATTATCTCCCTTTTTTACTTTATAAGATAACTTAATAGCCCCTTCAGGAGTTGTAATTTTAGCTAAAGATGTAAGTGGAAAATTCTTTAGAGGGGGGAAATATGCATCCTTTTTATAATTGTAGATGGTATCTTCCAATTGAATAAATGCTGTTGAAAAAGAGGTGGGCAAGCGCAAAGGATAACCTTTTGTGCTGGCTGGAATGATGTCGTTTTTATATTGAGGATTCAGCTCTTTAAGTTGTTCAACTGGCAAGGAAAGTACATCAGCCACTTGCTGTAGGTTGAGGTTTTTATATACAAGTATAGTATCTGTAAAATGAGGCATCTCTATTTGTCTTGGATAGATTTTATGTGCTGAATAATAGTTCATGGTGTAAACTGCTGAAATAAAAGCAGGAACATATCCACGTGTTTCTTTGGGCAGATAAGGATAGATTTCCCAGAAACTGGTTTTCCCTCCCGAGCGCTTCATGGCTTTATTCACATTACCGGGTCCGCAATTGTAGGCTGCCAACACCAGTTGCCAGTCATTATAGATAGAATACAAATCACGCAAATGTCTAGCCGCTAAATAGGATGACTTAATTGGGTCGCGTCTATCATCTACAAAAGAATTCATTTCGATATCGTACATCTTGGCAGTGTTATACATAAATTGCCACAGGCCTGTTGCCTTACAACGTGAAACCGCCCTTGGGTTTAGTGCAGATTCAATAATGGCAAGGTATTTCAATTCGTGAGGCAGATTATATTCATCTAATGCCTTTTCAAAAATGGGGAAATAATATGTCGACAAGCCAACCAATACACTCACAAGCTTACGCTTTTTAATGGTGTACATATCAATATAGGAGCGCACTTCCTGATTGAAGGGCAATTCGATAGAAGATGCTAGAGAATTAAGTCTTTTCGAGATTATTGAATCGGGAAACACAGGTACTACATAATCGGTGCTATCAAAATCATAGAAATCGGCATGCGCTTTGAGAGATTGTTTTACATACCAATTGTTTAGCAGATTATCGAGGTCGCTTGACATTTGAATACAAGTTTCGTCGCAACTAGTTTTTGCAGAATCCGATTGTGCGAACAAAATAGTGCTCCACAAGGTCAATAGTAAGAATATAAATGTGTACTTTTTCAATATTTTGGCTTAAATGAACAGAACAAATTAAATTAAAATCTTTTACAATTACAAAACCGAGGGCTAAAATCTATTAACTAAATCCATTTAATAACTTTAAAATCTCTTTTATCCCACTAATACCATGTGATTGAGACAATTGTTAATGTTTGTTAATGTGGGCTTCCTTTAAAGTATACTACAATCAAAAGAAGTGCGTTTAATTGATATAATAGTCTTTTATATATGAAACGAAAATTTATACTGCTTATTATAACTCTGAGCAATTTCAGTCTTTTTTCACAAACTCTCTGCTTGACTGAGTATGAAGCCAGTCTTTATAAACATGTGAACGAACTCCGATTGTCGAAGGGTTTGTCATCCATACAAATTTCCAGAAATTTGACGATAGTAGCTCAAACTCATGCCAAGGATCTTTCTTCAAATCATCCTCAAACGGCCAAATGCAATATGCATTCGTGGTCAAACAAAGGGAAGTGGAAATCTTGTTGCTATACCGATGATCATAAAAGGGCAGAAAGTATGTGGAATAAACCCCGTGAGCTGACCAACTACAAAGGAAATGGTTATGAAATTGCTTTTTACACTTCTGACCTGAGTTTAAAGGCCGATGATTTTGCAAAAGAAGCTCTAAAGTCGTGGCTCAACAGCCCTGGCCACAGTATTGTAATATTGAACAAAGGGATGTGGAAGAATACGCATTGGAATGCCATTGGAGTTGGGGTTTGGGAGGGATATGCTGTAATATGGTTTGGAGAGGATGCGGACAATGAGATAAAACCAGAAACATGTAATTAATCAAATTTAATATTAAAGTGAATATGATTAAATCAAAGCCTAGGATTTAAAGTTTCAAATTCTATGAATACAACACTTAAAGCACGAGTTTTGAGTTTGGGTGAACCATGAATATATTTTTCGAAACTATAAAATTAAAAAAATGCTTGTACCTTTATCGAAAATTTCAAAATGAAAAATAGACTTAAACTTATATTGTTTTTGAGCATTGTTTGTTTGACAGCACAAGCTCAGCGATTCAATGGTGGCTTGATTTTTGGCTTTAGCGGAAGTCAGGTTGCTGGCGACACCTATTCGGGTTACGACAAATTTGGTTTGTTTGGAGGTGGTTTCGTTAACTATCAGTTTTCCGACTTTTTAACCCTTCAGATGGAAATGGAATATGTGCAAAAAGGAAGCCGTCATAATCCTAAGGGAGAGGATGTTTCTTCTTATAAACTCAGCCTCGATTATGTTGAAGTTCCATTGTTATTGAAAATTACGCTTTATAAAGGATTAAAAGTGGAAGCTGGGCTTTCGGGTGGGATTTTAGTGCGTTCCTACGAAGAAATAAATGGGAATAGTGTGAGTTCACGGCCCTTTCAATCGACAAATTTCTCTACAGTCTTGGGCTTATCTTATCAATTTTCAAAAAAATTCACAGCTTCATTTCGCGCATCCGATTCGTTTACACCCATTCGAAAATCGAAAAACTCGGGCGACATTTATCGCTATTACCAATACGGTCAATGGCACGATTTACTCACTTTGTCGCTTCATTTTCAATTTCGCTAAACCATTTTCGATGAAGAAAAAACTAGTTATTGCAGTTACAGGAGCAAGCGGGGCCATTTATGCTAAGCAGTTGCTCGAAAAACTCAACACTCTATCCTCTCAGTGGGACGAATGTGCGGTGGTTTTCTCTGCTAATGCCCGCGATATTTGGAATTTCGAATTGGATAATGCTCCTATGCCTCAAATACCTCATACTGAGTATAAACCTAAGGACTTTTATGCTCCATTTGCTTCTGGTTCGTCTGATTTTAGCAGTTTGATTATTTGTCCTTGTTCGATGGGTACTTTAGGGCGAATTGCTTCGGGTGTTTCGAACGACTTAATTACCCGTGCGGCCGATGTGATGTTAAAAGAGCGCCGTCAACTCATTTTGGTCACCCGCGAAACCCCTCTTAGCCTCATCCATTTGCAAAATATGAAGCTACTTACCGAAGCAGGGGCTATTATTTGCCCTGCTTCTCCATCTTTCTATCAAAAACCTTCTTGCATCGAAGATTTGGTGGATACGGTTATCGACAGGGTGCTGAGTCTTATTGGTTTTGAAGTGGATATGTATCGTTGGGATGGTAAGAAATAATCCCCCCAAACCCCTCTTTCCTAATACTCAGATTTGATATTGTTAAGTGTCTTTTTCTGGCAACAAGTGTGAGCCTAGCATTTCCATGAGTCTGCAATTACAGGATTTTATCCAATAAGTAAAAAATGTTCAAATTTATGTCGATAGCCATAATACGACCGTCAACAGGCATAACACGACCGTCGACAGGCAAAATACGACTGTCGATAGAAATTAATAATATAATGGTATGATTATTAATACTTAAGCCTTAAATGTTATGTATTAAGTTTTATGGCTTAATTGTTAAAATTGTTAAATATTATTTGTCCAATTTAAATGGCTGAGTAAGGTTAACCGTTTTATGTTGAGGGAAAAATGAAAATCCCACTCTTTTTTGGAGAGCGGGATTTTTTGTTAGAGGGTGAATAACGGTAAATCTATTTAAATTATGATAAGAATTTCATCCGAAAAAAGATTACAGACTCCAAGGGTCAATTACACGAAGTTTAGGAATGTTTTTAAAATCAGAAATATTTCTTGTTATTAAACTAAGTTGCTTGATTAATGCTGTTGCTGCAATAATTGCATTGGGGAGTTTTAATCGAAAGTTTTTACGAATATCAATAGCTTTAAGGATGATGTTTTCTTCTAAGCCAAAAACAATTACATTCCCAATAAATTCCTCTAATATTTGAGTTTGCTGCTTTGTAGCCTCATGCCACAACAAAAGCTCCATACGAACAATAACCGAAGTTTGAACTTCGATATTGTCAATTAATTTGTTGCAATTGTCTGGTAATTTATTGTCCAAATAATCAATTACCGAATTCGTGTCAATTAGATATCCCATGTTCCATTCGTTGGGTAAATCTTTAGTGTGTTTTTGGAACCCTAAATATTGTTCATCTGATAAGTTGAGCTTTCCTCGCAGATTAACAGAATTCTTCTTGTTTATTTTCTCCTCTTGTATTTCATCAGTAGTGTACAATAAGACTTCTATTTGTTTCCTAACATATTCTTTAGGAATTAACACATGCAGGTCGGTATTTGAAGGAGTTACAATTGTGCGTATCATGTTGTTATATTTATACAAAGAGACTTATTTTTTATAATACAGGTTTTAATCTAGACAAAAATGATTTTATGACTTACTGAGATTGAGGTTAAGGCTGAGGAAAAAGGGAAAATGAAAATCCCGCTCTTTTTTTGGAGAGCAGGATTTTTTGCTGTATTTAGGCTTGGCTTATAAAAACAAAACCGAATTAGCTTGATTATAAGCCAAAAAACAATTTCTAAATCCCCAACAAGGTTTTCACAGGATCAGTTCCTTCGAACAGCAATTCGACAGGGTTTTCAATCAATTCTTTCACTTTAAGCAAGAAACCTACCGAGTCTTTGCCGTCTATAACCCTGTGGTCGTAAGAAAGGGCAATATACATCATGGGTTGTATTTTAATTTCTCCCTTAACCGCCACCACTTGATCGACTATATTATGCATGCCCAGAATAGCGCTTTGGGGAGGGTTGAGTATTGGGGTGGAAAACAAGGAACCAAACACACCCCCATTGGTTATGGTGAAAGTTCCGCCACTCATTTCTTCGAGGGTGATACTTTTGTCGCGGGCACGACCGGCAAGTTCTTTTATTTTAAGTTCGAGTTGGGAAATGCTCATGCTTTCAGCGTTGCGAATAACAGGAACCAACAAGCCTTTGGGTGCACTCACTGCTATGCCGATGTCGGCAAAAGAAGGGATTACCAGTTCGTTCCCATTGAGGAAGGAATTTACGGCAGGAAACTGCTTTAAAGCTTCGGTGCAAGCTTTGGTGAAGAAGGACATAAAACCAAACGATACTCCGTATTTTTCTTTAAAACTTTCGTTGTATTTTTTCTTAATCTCCATCACCGCCGACATATTCACTATGTTGAAAGTGGTGAGCATAGCCGTTTGGTTTTTCACGGCAACCAAGCGTTCGGCAAGTTTAATCCGAAGAGGAGTAAGGCTTTTACGTTCAACTTCGCGGCTAATGGTGGTTTCTTTTGATGCAGATCTGGATGATGTGCTTAGAATTTCCTTAATATCGCTGCTTTTCACTCTTTGTTTGAAATGTTCGCTAACTGCTTTATCCGAAATATTATATTCGTCCATCATTTTGCGCGCACGGGGACTGATAATGACTTCAGCTGCCGCCTGAGATGGCGTTTCTGGTTTTTTAGGCTGAGATGTTTCCACAACAACTGGAGTTTTTGTATCTCCTGCAGGACGTTCGGCAGTCGTATCTATGGTAGCCATGATGGCTCCAACATCGAGGGTATCTCCCTCCATGCACAAAAATTGTACTTTCCCTGAGGCAGTTGCAGAAATGCTCAGTGTGGCTTTGTCGGAATCCAATTCGGCAATTACTTCATCTCTTTCAACATATTGTCCGCTTTCAAACATAAAACGAACCACTTGAACTTGGGTGATAGATTCACCCGGGCTGGGAACTTTAATTTCTTCTGTCATTGAATATAGGTTGTTTAGACTGAAGGTTGAAGGTATTTAGAGTGTTCTAAATTCTTGTATCAACCCAAAGTCGTTATCTTTGTTGCTTATTTATTTCTTACAATAATATTTGCAAAAATACATAAGAATATTATTTCTTATCATCTTTTCTTTTTCTTCCTAAAAGTCTAATAGTCTTCAGCCTAATAGCCTAAATTAATAATCCTGTTGTGAGCATAACATAAAACATTCGGCTTTAATGTTCTCGCACTGACATTTATCGAAAGTCTTTTCGATGATTTTTCGTTGACGGAGTTTATGCAGTTTGCCTGAACCCCCTGCAGGACTTCCGCTGTCGGGGCGGGCAATCACCCTAAGTTTCACATCGCGGAAGTGGCGATTGATATAATTCCAAGCACCAGTGTTTCCGGGTTCTTCCTGAACCCAAAGCCATTCGGAGGCATTCTTATATTGTGCAAGAATGGCTTTTAAAATCAATTGAGGGAAAGGATATAATTGTTCGATGCGGATTAATGCCACATGCATTTGTTGGGTAGTTTTTCTTTCTTCGAGTAATTCGTAATAAATCTTCCCGGTGCAGAAAACAATCTTACTCACTTTATCTTTTTCTACTAAAACATCATCAATCACTTCCTGAAATGATGCTGAAGTGAAATCAGATATTTTCGAAACACAATGAGGATAGCGCAAAAGACTTTTAGGTGTGAACACAATTAGGGGTTTCCTGAAATTGCGTTTCATTTGTCGGCGCAAAAGATGGAAATAATTGGCAGGAGTTGTGCAGTTTGCTACTTGAATATTATGATGAGCGCAAAGTTCAAGGAAACGTTCCATGCGGGCGCTCGAATGTTCGGGTCCCTGACCTTCAAAGCCGTGAGGAAGCAGCATTACCAAGCCACTAAACACATTCCATTTCTCCTCACCACTCGAAATAAATTGATCGAAAATAATTTGAGCTCCGTTGGCAAAGTCGCCAAACTGTGCTTCCCAAAGGGTAAGTGTATTTGGTGAAGCTAATGAATATCCATATTCAAATCCCAATACTCCATATTCGGAAAGTAGGGAATTATGAACATTAAAGCTGGATTGATGGTCGGATAAATGATTAAGAGGGATGAATTTTTCTTCTGATTCTTCGATGCGAAACACCGAATGACGCTGCGAAAAGGTTCCTCTTTCCACATCCTGACCACAAAGACGTACAGGATAATTCTCGCTGATCAAAGAACCAAAAGCCATGAGTTCAGCCATCGCCCAATCAATAGCATCATTCTTGAAAACCATGTCGTGACGGTCTTGCTGTAGCTTAGATATTTTACGGAAAAAGGTTTTGTTAGCCGGGAGTTTGGTTAATCCTTCAGCTATGACAAAAAATGTTGCTTCATCAATGGCTGTTTCAGCCTTAACAAACACATCATCATCCTTGGTCTTAATAAATCCTTTCCATTCCTGTGCTAAAAAAGATGTGATTTCGGCAATTGAAATGGTTTTGGCATGAGTTAATGCTTCTTCCAGTTCCTGGTTGAATTGTTTCGCAAGGGCATCGGCTTGTTGTTGCTCAATACTGGCTTCATTAATCAGCTTTTGGACATAAACGGCAAGAGGATTCGGATGCTTTTCAATAATTTTATAGAGCAAAGGCTGGGTGAAGCGGGGTTCATCGCTTTCGTTATGCCCATAACGGCGATAGCAAAGCAAATCGATAAAAATATCTTTATTAAATTTCTCACGAAACTCCATAGCCAACTCAACAGCATATACTACTGCTTCAACATCATCGCCATTGATATGAAAAATGGGCGATTGAATAATTTTGGCAATATCGGTGCAATACACACTCGAGCGGGCTTCTAGATAATTGGTCGTAAACCCAATTTGATTGTTTACCACCAAATGAATAGTACCT
Organism: uncultured bacterium; assembly: GCA_903922465.1. GTDB lineage: Bacteria > Bacteroidota > Bacteroidia > Bacteroidales > CAIXTV01 > CAIXTV01. The sequence goes on along the minus strand of CAIXTV010000025.1, from coordinate 14,955 downwards.
CCAATGCGGTGAGCAGGAAGCTCCGACATCTGAAGAATTTCGTAAATAATGCCTTGTCCGGCAACGGATGCATCACCATGAATCAATATAGGAATAGCATGAGGCTTGTTTTCGGCAGTTGTATTTTCGGAACGAGAACGGGTAATCCCCATCACCACTGGATTCACAGCTTCAAGGTGAGAAGGGTTAGGAGAAAGGGTTAAACGAACTTCCTTGTCTTTTTTAGTTTTTCGAAGAGAGGTATATCCCAAATGATATTTCACATCACCCAATACGCTTTCCTCATTATATTTTATGCCCTCAAACTCGCTAAAGATATTGCTGTATGATTTTTGCAAGATGTTGGCTAACACATTAAGTCTTCCACGGTGTGGCATTCCCATAATGAATTCGCTGCAACCGAGCGAGGCACCTTTTTCAATAATGGCATCTAAGGCAGGTATGAGTGCTTCAGCACCTTCCAAAGAAAAGCTTTTTTGACCGGGATATTTTTTGTGAATAAATTGTTCGAACAAAACAGCCTCATTTAGTTTGTCAAGGATATGAGTTTTCTTTTCTACATCGAAATGAGGGGTGTTTAATTGGCCTTCCATACTTTCTTTAAGCCAAGCGTCAATTTCGGGTTTACGAATATAGGCAAATTCAACTCCCACTGCCTCGCAATAGGTTTGGTGAAGATGCGCGATAATCTTGCTTAGGGTGGCAGTGCCAATTCCGATTTCCTTCCCTGCATGAAAAGGCTTCTCTAAATCGTTTGGAGTTAGACCGAAATTCTCAATATCAAGAGTAGGAGTATATTTACGTCGAGTCCGAACAGGATTAGTTTTCGTGAAAAGATGTCCTCTTTGGCGATAAGCATTTATAAGATTAATAACTTTGAATTCTTCCCCGAAAAGCTCCTGGTTTTTAGCAGTGAAATCAGTTTTAGAAAACTCAAAACCTTCGAAGAACCTTCTCCATCCATATTCTACGGAGGAAGGATCGGTAAGATATTGATTGTATAAATCTTCAATTGCTTGAGGATCGGCATTATTTAGGAAACTAAGATTCTCCATTTTTAAAGTTTATTCGGATTAGGTAATATCATCTTGCAAAGATAGACTTACATTGATTATTTCACGATATAATCACAACAAAAATATCATTTCTAAACAATATTCTTGCATTAATGTTTGAGTTTTATTGCGTGAAAGGAAATTATATATTATTTTTGCTCAAAATTACCGATTATGTTTTTTAGCGATGTAGATAGTTTTTTTCACAATCAGCGGCAAAATGCAAAGAAAATTGTAAGGGAAACCAAGGAGTGGTTTTCAGACAGAAGACATAAGAAATTGTTTCTTTCTTTGGTCGTAAACTCTTTGTCAGCTTATGTTTTGGCATACCTGTTTGCTTATGTTACCCATCAGGTTGCCACTATGTTGGTGGCTGATTCTTATGAAATACCTTCTGTTATTTTAAATAATAAGATAGATTTTTTAATAAGTAGCTTTTCACCTCTCTGGACCGGTCAAAAGGTTATTAATGTTACTGGTGCCGGGCCAATATTTTCTCTTATTCTAGGAACTTTATTTTATAGTTTGTTCTTGCGAATCCGTCATCAGACCGGATTGATGAAGTTATTGGTTTTATGGCTCTTCATCCATGAAATGAATCTCTTCTTTGGAGGTTTTATTGCAGGCCTTTTTTCTTATAAAGGCTTTGGTTTACTAGTGTTGTGGTTGTTTATGAGTGGTGTGTTGAAAATCATACTATCACTTGCTTTTATTTTTTGTATGGTACTCATCGGCAATTTCTCTTTCTCACGCTTTCTTGCCACAGCTCCTACCGTTAGCCTAATTAAAAAGAATAACCGTAAATACTTCATTGTTGCTCAAGTAGTTCTTCCTTGGTTGCTAGGTGGGATAGTTCAGTTTTTGATTACCCTTCCTTCTCCTCGTCTATATGAATCGATAACATATATTACCCTAATTTTCTTTATCGCCCCAATCATGTTTAACACCTCCGAAACTAAGAGGCCAAAGGTAATAGAAGAAAAATATCCTGCAAACTATAATTATTTGTATTTGGTTTTATTTATTGCAGCAGTAATATTCTTTCGTGTTGTTTTTGGGATAGGGGTTAAATTGCCAACGGCGTATTAATATAATGCATTTAAATCCAATAATTTACGACGGTTTAAAACAAAAGCGCAAGCAATTCGCTGTGCTTATAGACCCTGATAAGTACGATGCTTCCCATATTTCAGTTTTATCAGAATATGCCAATAATGGGCTGATTGATTATTTCTTTATAGGTGGGAGTTTACTTACCGAAGACCATCTCGATAAATGGATTGACCTCCTTAAAGCAAATACGCGAACTCCTGTAGTTCTTTTCCCAGGGAATACGCTGCAGATTTGCCCTAAAGCCGATGCTATTTTGTTCCTTTCATTAATTTCGGGGAGGAATGCTGAGATGTTAATTGGGAAGCATGTAATTGCTGCTCCCTATCTTAAATCAAGCTCGCTTGAAATCATCCCAACAGGCTATATGCTCATAGATAGTGGGAAACAAACAGCTGCTTCTTACATGAGTAGTTCACAGCCTATACCTTATGATAAACATGATATTGCAGTTTGCACTGCCATGGCAGGTGAAATGTTAGGGTTAAAACTTATATATATGGATGCAGGAAGTGGTGCATTGAATCCTGTTTCTGAAATGATGATAAAGCAGGTGAAATCGAATATTTCTATCCCTCTCATTATTGGTGGAGGTATTAATACGGCCGAAAAAGCACAAAAAGCGTGCGGAGCAGGTGCCGATATTATTGTTGTGGGTAATGCCATCGAAAAAAAACCTGAAGTAATTGCTTCTATCTCTTCTTCTATAAAATCCTTTTAAAAAAATGAAAAAATTCCTAATCTTTGCTTTCCTGTTATTTACATGGGGAAACATCTCTGCACAAACCAAAACTATTGAGCTTGATAAAATCATGGGTGAGCGACTGATGTACCCAACTTCCCTAAATCAATTGCAATGGATAGATGCAAGCACCTATTGCTGGGTGGCTCAAAATGCACTTATTAAATGTAAATATCCTCACGAAGGAGTGGATACTATTCTGAGATTAAATTCCCTCCAAAAAGCAATGCCTCAGAATATGAAAGAAGAGGTTAAAAAGTTTCCACAAATAACATGGGCAAACCCAACCTCATTCATCTTTCTTATTAAGAACAAATTATTCCGCTACGATTTAACCAGCAACAAAGTTGAAACAGTAGCCACTTTTCCAGAAGAAGGTGAAAATAGTGACCTAGATAATGCCCATCTGAATATTGCTTACACTATCGATAATAATCTGTATATTTCATCGTCCGACCAGCAAACAAAAATAACCAACGACAGCTCTATTAGTGGAGTTTTATATGGAAGTAATCGTGTGCACCGCAATGAATGGGGCATTGATAAAGGGACTTTTTGGTCGCCTTCTGGTAAGTTGTTGGCATTTTACCGTATGGACGAAAGCATGGTGAGCAACTATCCTTTAGTAGATATTTCAACCCCCATTGCCTCCTTAAAGAATGAAAAATATCCAATGGCAGGGACTAAAAGTCATGAGGTAACGCTTGGTGTTTATAACCTAACTTCGAAGAAGACCATCTATCTGAAAACCGGCGAACCAAAAGAACAGTTTCTGACCAATATCAGTTGGAGTCCCGATGATAAATATATTTTCATTGCAGTGTTGAACCGTGCACAGAACGATATGAAGTATAATCAATACGATGCTATTTCGGGTGAATTCATTAAGACCTTGTTTGAGGAAAAGAATGATCGCTATGTTGAGCCCATGCATGAAGCTTACTTCCTGCCGGGCAATCCCAATCAGTTCATCTGGCAAAGTCAACGAGATGGCTGGAACCATTTGTATTTGTATGACCTCAATGGGAAACTCATCAAACAAATCACAAAAGGGAACTGGGTGGTTACAGATTTCTATGGTGTAGATTCTACATCTAAAACAGTTTACTTTAGTTGCACCAAGGAAAGCCCTATCGGAAAACAATTGTATGCTGCTACCATTAGTAACGGTAAGCTCAAAAACATTAGTAACACCCCTGGAACCCATTCGGCACGCTTTAATACAAATTTCACTTACTGCATTGACCAATATAGCAATTACACTACCCCCAATGAATATGTGTTAAAACAAAACGACGGGCTCAACCTAAAGACCATCTTTAGCAGTCCCAACCCTTTGAAGGATTTTGCCTTGGCAAAGACAGAGGTCTTTACCATTAAAAATAACACCACCGATTTGTATTGTCGCATGATACATCCCTCTGATTTTGACTCGACTAAGAAATATCCTGTTATAGTGTATGTATATGGTGGTCCACACTCACAATTGGTAAGCAACAGCTGGCTCGGAGGCGGTAATTTGTACATGAACTTTCTGGCTCAGGAGGGTTATATAGTGTTTACTCTCGACAACAGAGGTACGTCGAATCGAGGATTTGAGTTCGAAAGTTGCATACATCGTAATGTAGGAACACTTGAATTGAGTGATCAGATGAAAGGCATTGAATATCTGAAAACACTGCCCTACACCGACAATGAACGTTTTGCTGTTGACGGATGGAGTTACGGAGGATTCATGACACTGACTATGATGCTGAAACGCCCAGGGGTGTTCAAGGTTGCTACTGCAGGAGGTCCTGTTATTGACTGGAAATGGTATGAAGTGATGTACGGTGAGCGTTATATGGATACTCCCGAAGAAAATAAAGAGGGCTACGAAAACAATTGCCTGCTCAAGTATGTGAAAAATCTTCAGGGCAAATTAATGATTATTCATGGAACCCTTGACCCTACTGTGGTTTGGCAGAATAGTCTCAGCTTCATTAAGAAGTGCGTCGACGAAGGCAAACAACTAGACTATTTCGTTTACCCAGGACACGGACACAATGTTAGAGGAACCGACAGAACACATTTGTATAGAAAACTATTTGAGTACTATAAGGCGAATTTGTAGCTGGAAGAATGAAGTAATTGATTTGCCTGGATATTGAATAGTGATTTACGATTTATGATTAAGAAACCACAAAGAAATTACGGATACTCTTTGTTCTTAAATTAGTTGTATTGAGTTTTAAGGTTTAAAAGGAAAGGGATTTTCTTGTGGCTTCTAAGGTCTTAAATTGTTAGTTTAGCACTGCTTATGAAATCATTATTGTTATAAAGGTATCTCTGAAAAATAATATTGTCGGGGTAAGAGGACTCGAACCTCCGACCTCCACGTCCCGAACGTGGCACGCTAGCCAACTGCGCTACACCCCGATGTATTAGCTAATGTTTGCATGTTTTTGGATTATTGGGAAAAGTCTTCGGTCTATAGTTCGCAAAAACACAAAATGTAGCTGCTTGCTTTTGAAAATTGCCAACAGAGGTATGCCAACTTTCAATAGCCTGAAAAATAAAAAGCTTTCTATAGAGCCACTCAAGAGACTTGAACTCTCGACCCTCGCATTACGAATGCGATGCTCTACCAACTGAGCTAAAGTGGCAATTTCAGTAAAGAACGTTACTGGAATTTCTTTTTAAGTTCATCTCTTTAAGAAAACTATGATTTTTTTGATTTAAGAATAAGGAATAATAATCCTTGTTCTTAAATCATTATTTAATCATTTTCTTAAAAGAGCCTTCTTAAAAGATTTGGTCTCCTCGGGGGGACTCGAACCCTCGACCCATTGATTAAGAGTCAATTGCTCTACCAGCTGAGCTACGAAGAGATGAGACTGCAAAAGTATACTTTTTTAGTATTATTACAATGGAAATACATGAAAGTATTAATCGATTCAAATTAAGTGAATAAACAGGAAAGCTGGGGTAGTGAAATCGTGGGTTATCGAGTTACTTAATAAATAGGTTATTGGTTTAAACTATTGTGTGAATATTTGACGATGCTCGGTGGTGTCTGGGAACGTATCGTGGTACTAAATTGGGGGAAAATGGGAAATACTCAAATCTCGTTGGGAAATATGCCCTTCTCAGAGTAAAATATATTGTTCTAGACCCTTAAATTATCAGAAATGACTATAGCTGAAAATCTGTGATTTTATGTTGTTGAAAGAACGAAAGTTTATAAAAGTAGAGTAGTTTAGAATCTTTGATAAAGAAAAAGAGTATGATAATTCTGCAAGCATTCGGTGACAAAAATCCACTTTATAGTGGCAGAATTATCTAATTGGGTGATTTTGTTTTTAGGATAAGGAAGTGTATGATAATTTTGCTTCAAATTACAACAACATTAAATTATAAAAAATGAAATCAAAACTTTTAACAGCCCTCTTTTCCATTTTAATCTTATGTGGGAACATTTTTGCTCAGCCTGAACCTAAGGACAAAAAAGAATGTAAAAAAGAGGAATTACAAAATCCTCCTATGCTATTGCCGGGAGTGCCACCACTCAACATACCCGGATTGACACCCGAACAACATGAAAAACTGAAAGCTGCCGATGTAAATCATTTGGAAGCTACCATTCCACTTAGGACTCAAATTGCAGAAAAACAAGCTCAATTGGTAATTCTTTTAACATCAAAAACCTCTGATAATAATCAGGCAAATACACTTGCTGATGATATTGGAAAACTGAGGACTGAAATTCTTAAACAAGATATTCTTCATGATCAAAATATGCGGTCAATTTTGACACGTGAACAAAGAATACATTTCGATTGTATGCCAAAACCATTTTTATTACCTTAAATCAAATCCATTATGAAAAAAAATAATCTAATTAACATTCTTGCTGTTTGCATTATTGTTTCAGTAAGCAATTATAAAGCAATTTCCCAAACTTATAAAATAGTTGGAACGGGTCAAACAATTTCTTATGACACAACGCATGCAATAACAATGCCCACTTCAGGTCAGGCATTCTTCGGGCAGAATTCAAATCATCCCGGAAACATGCGGTCTTATACCAACAATGGCAATGGCACAGTAACCGATAATTTAACAGGGTTAATGTGGCAGCAAACTGAGGACAGAAATGGTGATGGTTCAATTAACTTTTATGACAAACTAACTTATTCTGAAGCATTATCTGGCGCTGCTACCTGTAATACAGGTGGCTATACTGACTGGCGTTTACCTACTATTAAAGAGCTATATTCAATTGCCATGTTTTTTGGAGTAGAACCAGGTCCACCACCGTCTAATTGTATAAAATTCATCGACACTTCATACTTCTCGGTAGGCTATGGCGACACAAACTCATTGGCACACGGTGATCTGGGATCAGAACGGATTATTGATGGTCAAATTGCATCTTCAACAATATATGTAAGTACAACTATGGGCACATTGGAAACTATGTTTGGGTTCAATTTTATTGATGGACGAATTAAAGGATATCCAACTACTTCTCCTGTTCCGGAAGACGGACAAGCAAAACATTATTACGTATTATATGTTCGCGGTAATACAGCCTATGGAACAAATCAATTTGTTAACAATGGAAACGGCACAATTACCGATAACGCTTCCGGACTGATGTGGATGCAAAACGATAACGGAACAGGGGTTTTATGGAAAGACGCATTAAGTTATGCTGAAAATCTCACCTATGCCGGATATTCGGATTGGCGATTACCAGATGTTAAAGAACTACAAAGTATAGTTGACTATAGCCGTTCTCCGGCTACAACCAATTCTGCAGCTATAAATGCTATGTTCAACTGCACTCAAATTACCAATGAAGGAGGCGTTGCAGATTATCCCTGGTATTGGAGCAACACTACTTTTTGTGGGCAATCGCCAACGATGGGGCCAAGTGCCTGTTACGTTTGCTTCGGAAGGGCTATGGGATACTTTACGGGATTTGGCTTAGGGTGGACCGATATCCATGGCGCCGGATGTCAACGAAGCGATCCAAAACCCAATAACTTTACTGCATTCACACAAAATGGTACCGGGTATTACAATGCTCAAGCTCCCCAGGGAGACGCTGTAAGGATTTATAATTATGCTCGATTAGTTAGAACTATAAATCCAGGGGATGGAGTTAACAACTTGAATACTGATCTAGAAATGATTAAAGTCTTTCCAAATCCTGTTTCAGAGGAGCTGATAGTTGATTTAAATAATAAAAACTTCCAATATGCTAATATTGGTTTATACAATTTAACCGGACAACTTATATACTCTGAAAAAATAAACTCTCCAACTATATTAAAGATAAGCTTGATGAACATGGATTCAGGAATTTATATTTTAAAAACAGAAACAGATAAAGCAATTTTTACAAACAAGATCATTAAAAATTAAATTCATGCAAAACATATTAAAAAAACATATTACAAGCCTCATTATTTTCTTGGTATTCTCTATCACTCTGCAAGCACAGACCTATAAAATTGTCGGAACAGGGCAAACAATATCTTACGACACAGCGGGTGCCATTTCCATGCCCACTTCAGGGCAAACATTCTACGGACAGAATTCAAATCATCCCGGAAACATACGGTCTTATACCAACAATGCAAACGGCACTGTAACCGATAATGTAACTGGGCTGATGTGGCAGCAAAGCCCCGACAAAAATTCTGACGGAATAATTAATCGCTCCGACCAAATGTCCTATCCTGAGGCATTGGCTGGTGCTGCAACGTGTAACACGGGTGGTTATAATGATTGGCGTTTACCAACCATCAAAGAATTGTATTCGCTAATAATTTTTTCGGGCTTGGACCCAAGCAGTTATACGGGAACATCAACCACAGGCTTAACCCCTTTTATTGATACCACTTATTTTAAGTTCGGATATGGTGATTTGGCTGCCGGCGAACGTATTATTGACGGTAATTTTGTGTCGTCAACTTTAAGTGTCAGTAAAACTTGCGGACTTCAAGTTGATGCTGTTTTTGGTGTAAACTTTGCCGATGGTCGTATTAAAGGATACCCAATTACTTTTCCGGGAACAGGGGACACAGCTTATATATATAGTAGATATGTTAGAGGAAATACTGCTTATGGAACCAATCAATTCGTTAACAACGGAAACGGAACAATCAGCGATAATGCAACTGGATTAATGTGGATGCAAAACGATAATGCACAAGCCATATATTGGAAAAATGCCTTGAGTTATGCTGAAAATTTTACCTATGCAGGATATTCTGATTGGCGATTACCCGATACCAAAGAATTGCAAAGTATAGTTGACTATTCTCGTTCTCCGGCTGCAACCAGCTCTGCAGCTATCAACACAACATATTTTAATTGTAGTTCCATTACAAATGAAGCAAGTGTCACAGATTATCCGTGTTATTGGAGCAACACTACACATGCAGCTTATGGTGGCAGTGGTGGAAATGCAGCGTATATTTGTTTTGGTCGTGCTATGGGTTATATGGTTCCATTTGGCGGCTGGTCAGATGTTCATGGTGCAGGGGCACAACGCAGCGACCCTAAAATTGGAAGCGCAAGCAGTTACCCTCAAGGTCATGGTCCGCAAGGAGATGCAATTAGAATTCTTAATTATGTAAGATTAGTTCGTACTACCGGACCGGCTTCAATTAACGAAAACCTAAATCCTCTTATGTTTGATATCTATCCAAATCCGGCTTCAGATATTTGCACTATATCTTTTAATAATTCATATTCTGAAATTAAAATTGAACTCTATAACAGCCTTGGAGGTAAGATAAAAGAATTTGAATTGGGCAAAACAAAATCTTTTCAAATTGATTTAAGTGATTTACCAAAGGGTTTATATATGGTAAAGATATCAGGCGAGAGCTTAACATCCACAAAAAAAATCATTAAAGAATGAGAAAATACATTTTAATAGTCTTGCTTTTCATAAATCAATTGACTTTTGCTCAAAACAATAAACAAAACATAAGAGGCATTGTAATAGATAAGCTTTCGCAAACAACCTTACCCGGAGCAAATGTTCAAATATTAAATGGAACTGAAAACAAAGGAACTTCTACTGATGCAAACGGCAACTATGTTTTGAAAGAAATTTCACCTGACAGGTATGAAATTAAGGTTACTTTTATTGGATATAAAGATGTGATTATCCCCAATGTTGTGGTAACTTCAGGAAAAGAAACGATTCTGGATATTACAATGGAAGAGAATGTTACCACTCTGAACGAGGTTGTGATAAAGGATAACAGCAAAGATAAAACTATTAACAATCTAACAACTATCAGTGCGCGGACTTTTTCGATGGAAGAAGTAAACAGATACTCTGGCGGAAGAAGTGATGCTGCCCGTCTTGCGGCAAATTTCGCCGGGGTTAGTGCACCTGATGATAGCAGAAATGACATTGTGATAAGGGGCAATTCCCCTGTGGGTGTTTTGTGGCGTATTAATGGAATGAATGTCACCAATCCCAATCATTTTGCATCAGTTGGAACAACCGGTGGAGCCGTGAGTGCATTAAACACCAATATGCTCAAAAGTTCTGATTTTTTAACTTCTGCTTTTCCCTCAGAATATGGCAATGCTACGGCAGGTGTTTTTGATATAGGCTTTAGAAACGGTAATTCACAAAAAAGAGAAAGTTCGCTTCAGTTTGGGTTAATTACGGGTATGGAAGCAATGACGGAAGGACCTATTTCTAAGAAAAACAATTCTTCATATTTAATTGGCTACCGATATTCTTTGGCTGGCGTAGCAAGTGCTTTGGGCATTGATTATGGCACCACGGCCATTCCAACTTATCAGGATTTATCCTTCAACATAAACAGCGGAAATAGTAAAATTGGTAAGTTTACACTGTTTGGCATCCTGGCTACAAGTAGTATCAAAATTAGCGGAGGGAACCCTGGTTCGATGTATGGTGGAGGCGATGGACATGATTTGAGCAGCACCATTGGCATTATAGGATTAAATCATTTCATTCAAATTAACAAGAAGTCTTTTTTAAGCTCTACTTTAGGCTTAAACTATTCTAAAACCGTTCAAATCGACTATAGTTTTGATCGTTTGACCAGCACAAACTATACTAAAGAAGAAAACAATGTGGCCAAAACAGGATATAATTTCTCAACAAGTTTTAATTCAAAAATAAATTCCCGTTTGTTTATAAAGCTGGGAATTCAGGATGAATTAATCGGATTGAATCTCTATTACAGAGTTAAAGAAAGAATTGTGGATGAATGGAAACAGATTTGGAATTATGACAGTTATACCAATCTTGCACAAGCTTATGTTCATGCAAAATATAGTTTTAATGACAAATTCACACTTAATGCAGGGGTGCATGCTCAAATGTTTTTCCTGAACAATTCGCTATCCATTGAACCACGATTGGGCATAAAATATGAGGTCAGTAATAAAAGCTGTTTTAGTTTTGGTTATGGGTTACATTCACAAATGCAACCTATCAATGTGTATTTCTTACAAACACAAAATCAAGACAGTTCTTACACTTATAACAATAAGGGTCTGGATTTTACAAAAAGCCATCACTTTGTTTTAGGCTATGATTTTCGTCCTTTTACTGATTGGCGATTAAAAGCAGAGGTCTATTATCAATACCTTTTCAATGTTCCTGTAAATACCTATTCGAGCAGTTATTCCATGCTTAATACTGGGGCAGGTTTTAAAACAGACTTGGAAGACAGCCTGACAAACAAAGGAACAGGAACCAACTATGGTATCGAATTAACCATTGAGAAATTTTTCAGCAAAGGATATTATGCTTTATTTACCTCCTCACTTTATAGCTCAAAATATAAGGGAAGCGACGGTGTTGAAAGAAACACTGCCTTTAATGGCAGGTATGTGTATAATATTTTAGGTGGAAAAGAATGGAAAGTTGGAGGGGATAGAAGAAACAAAATATGTGTCGATTTAAAACTTACCAATGCCGGGGGCAGGGCTTACACACCAATTGATTTATCGGCATCGCAAACTTTCGGGCGCAATGTGTTGTCAACCGATGCTAATTCTGATTATTATGCCACTTACTTCAGAATGGATTTTAAAGTTGGATATACACTTAATGGGAAAAAGAGAAAAGTATCTCAATCTATTTCATTAGATTTGCAAAATATAACGAATAACAAAAATGTTTTTTCTCAGGAGTATGACGATAGAAGCAGGTCGATAAAAACAACTTATCAACTCGGTTTCTTCCCGAATTTTATTTATAAAATACAATTTTAGAAAAGCATCAACCTTTGTAAAATGAAATCACCTTCATTAAGCTCCCGCAAAATTGAACCTATTGTTTTAGGATTAATTTGGCTATTCGTTTTTACGATTCCGTTTTTCACAAACAGAAGTCTTGAGCAAATAGATTGGGGCAGGGTTACAAAAGATTGGATATGCGCAGCGTTTTATTTATTCGTTTTTCTGACGAATGTGTATGGGCTTATTCCAAAGTATTTATTTCAGAAAAAATATCTGAATTATAGCATTTCTGCCTTACTATTGGTTATCGTTGCTACTGTTGGTATTTTGATAGCAATCAGATTTAACGCGCCAATTCATCCGGCAGGGCTAAATCTGGCAAATATTCATCCACCTGGGCCTCCTCCAAAGCCTATGATCATGGAGATTTTAGATAATTTCCTAATTTTAATATTAGTTATTGGGGGAGGCATTGCCTTTAAACTCATCGAAAAATGGCTAAGCGAAGAAAAGTTGCGGATGGATGCCGAAAAAGAACAACTCAAATCGAGTTTAGCTTTATTAAGGCAACAAATCAGTCCTCATTTTTTCATGAATACGCTGAACAATATACATGCCCTGATTGATTATGACAAAGAAATTGCCCAAAATGCGGTGATTAAGTTATCGCAACTCATGCGGGTTTTATTGTATGAAAACGAAAACTATACATTGCAAAGCGAAATTAATTTCGTGCAGGATTATATCGAATTGATGAAAATCAGATTAAACGAAAACGTGGAAATCACTTTTGATTATCCCGTCACCATTCCACAAATAAATTTCCCTCCTCTTTTGTTTGTGAATTTTATTGAAAACTCTTTTAAGCATGGCATACTCGCAGTTGGCAATTCTTTTATTCATGTAAATTTCAGCATCGAAAATGAGTTTTTAGCAGTTAAAATAAAGAATTCCAAATCTTATAATGCCATAAACTATATTCGTTCTGATAAGATTGGAATGAACAACTCTAAAAAAAGATTAGACCTGATATATGAGGAAAATTATAATTTTGAGGTAATTGAAACCCCTTCAACTTATGAAGTAAACGTAAAAGTCCCCTTACATGAAAATTAAATGCCTTGCAGTTGACGATGAACCCTTTGCCCTAAGGCAAATTTCTGACTATATCCTGAAAACCTCTTTTCTCGAACTATCAGGCTCATGCAGCAATGCGTTTGAAGCCATGAAAATGATGTCTCAAACGGCAATAGATATGATTTTTATCGATATTAATATGCCGGAATTTAGCGGAATGGAATTTGTGAAATCCCTTATCGATAAACCTTTTATCGTTTTCACCACGGCTTATGCAGAGTATGCTATTGAAGGCTTTAAAGTGGATGCAGTTGACTATTTGTTAAAACCCATCAGTTACACCCATTTTCTTAATGCCGCCACCAAAGCTAAAAACCGCTTAGAACTTATTTCGGCAAACCAGACTATTGAAAGCGAAGCGACAGAAAACTATATGTTTGTAAAGGCTGACTATAAGTTAATTCGAATTAATTTAAACGACATCCTTTATATCGAAAGCCAGCACGAATACATAAAAATATATTTATCTGATAATAAAACCGTGATGACTCAGTTAAGCATGAAAACTATCGAAGAACAACTCCCTTCATTGAAATTCATGCGTGTTCACCGTTCATATATTGTAAATCTCGAAAAAATTCAATTTGTTGAAAGACACAGAATCATATTCGACCAAAATGTGTGTATCCCTGTTAGCGATCAATACAAAGATAATCTCCAGGAATTTATTGATAAGTATTTTATCGGGAGAAATAATAAAAACCAATAAAATAAATTCATTCAATAACATTGAAAATAAGTTTTTGATGAATGAGGGAATTGGAGTGTTAAGTTTTAAGTTTTAGGTTTTAAGTTGTTGGGATTAGTATACTTAAATTGATGTTTTTGAAACGAGGGAAACCCCCATAATTTCGATGTTTTCAATGCTGTTGTTCTGGTATTTGATGAGTTTGTTCAACTGAACCATAAAAGTTGATGCTTTAGCTAAGCGGCAAATGCTTGCTGAGAGCGGAATTTGCAATTCCCTCTCCACCTGTCCCTCCGCCCCAATTTCCTAAATTACCAAATCACCAAATCAAAATGGCTCAACACCCCGGCAAGCCTTTCCATTAACTTAAGTACTCTACGCACTTCAAGCTGTATAAAAGCCCTAAATTCAAATTTAGATCTACCCTTATCAAGTGCATCTCATCTATATTCCTGTTTAACACTGCGCGCCTCCTGTGCAGCTCATCTTGCTTCCTGTGCAGCTCATCTTGTCACTTTTCTGCTTCTTTTTAACAATATTTTCAGAAATTCACCCCTGCCAACTCAATCTACCACAGCCTTTTCATCCATTATTAATTATTGTCCGCAAGCTGCAAATTATCCTTTTCATTTACTAGGCTATCTTAATCATTTTTCAAATAAGCTTAACCAAATCAAAAGAACAAACAATTCCAATTCAAAACCATTTCTTCCAAAATCACTCATATCATAAATTAATATCGTTTTGTGTTATTTCAAAAGAAACCTTATAGCCACAGTAGGTAGATAGAATTTCACATAGAAAAATTAGTATTAGATCTATGTGAAACCTATGTTTCTATGATTCTCGTACGTTTGCAGAAATTTTTATCAGAGGACCAATTTCAAATGGTAATGTTGTAAATTAGCGCATGAAATTGGAGATGGATAGGAGTTCTTCTGTGATAAAATACGCCAAGAGCGATATTCCCACATAGAAATAGTCCC
>CAIXTV010000024.1 GCA_903922465.1 uncultured bacterium | reverse complement strand
GGGACTATTTCTATGTGGGAATATCGCTCTTGGCGTATTTTATCACAGAAGAACTCCTATCCATCTCCAATTTCATGCGCTAATTTACAACATTACCATTTGAAATTGGTCCTCTGATAAAAATTTCTGCAAACGTACGAGGCACAATAGGTACATAGAATTACACATAGAAGAATTAGGGATGAAATCTATGTGAAATCTATGTGAAACCTATGTTTCTATGATTCTATGTGGTAAAGGAAAATGCTATTTATGCTTAATAAGTGACATTGAATTAAGATTGAAAAATGAATATTGGAAGAGAAAGAGTTTGATAAAAGGTCGTTTTTCTGGGAAGCGGATACGGAAACTTATAATGAGTTGCAAAAGCTTATAAAGTTTGTAAGTTTTGTTTCTGAGCTAAAAGAATGTAGTGAAGAGGATAAAATAAAGGCAGGGAAGATTATTGATGTTATTAAGAACTTACATCATGCTGAATTAATAAGTCATTTAGGCATAGATTTAGACTTAAAAGATCATTCAGTTACAATAGGAAGTAATAAAAAGCCAGGGGTATATTTAAGAAAATGGAGAGTTTGGTTTGAATGTGAGTTTTTTCAGATAGAAGCAGCATCATATCATTCTGATGAACCAGGTGAATATTACGATGACCAATATTCTTATAACTCCTTTGTTAGTTTTAATAAAGACCATGATAGCAGTAATGGGTATGAAAGGAAATCTATCAATGAAGACATTAATGAATTTGTGAATGATGCTTTACATTATGAAAGTTACCTAACTAAAACTTTGAATAATGTTGAAGTTGATATTGATATTTGGGGATAATGTCACCCCTACGGGGTTTTGGATTTGGGTGTTTTAATTTATTGCTATAATCATTTCATCCCTTTGGGATTGGTGGAGATGCAGGGATTTTGCTTTATGGATATATCGTGCGGATGGCATTTGAAAATCATAAGGGGCAGGTTTCTGCCGATATATCATCCCTGACGGGATTGTGGGGCTGTTTCATTTAAGCCTGTTGGCTGAAGTGCAACGGCAATGAATAATATCTCTCAGACAATATTGATTATTATGAATAAGCTATTTGCCATTATAAAAATGCAATGGGAAAAATGAGATTAAAATAGAATCATTTAACAATATATATTCATATATAAAAACAAAACATGTAGTATATTGTTTAAATGAGAATACAATTAATTCCAATAAATCAATTTTCAAATCAACAGAAACAAATCTACAAGCATTATGAAAAAATCTACTTTTTTAATTCTAACTATTTTATTAAGTCTAAGCTATTTGAATGCAAATGCAAAAAAATGGCGGGTAAACAGCACTCCGAGCATACAGGCTAATTTTAATTCTCTTAACGACGCGATTAATTCTCTTTCAGTTTTAGCCGGCGATACCATTTTTTTGGAAGGGTCTCTGGTAAGTTATGGCGAAGTAAATATTACCAAACCATTGGTAATTCGTGGTCCGGGTTATTTTTTATTTGAAAATCAGCAAACTCAAAGCAATAAAGTACCTGCCAAAATCAATAACCTTACATTTTCACCTGGAAGTAACGGTTCAATAGTTTCAGGGGTATACATAAATCAATATTTAATCATTAGTGAATCAAACATTGTGGTTGAAAACAATTTTATTGGCGAATCACTGTATTTTATGGCCAATAATTTGGCTAATATAAAAATTGCTAAAAGCATTATTAATGCTGGCATAATTCAATATAGTATGTGCCAACCAGGTGCTATTAGCAATGTTATCGTTTCAAATAATTATATCCATACTAAAACAAGTGGTTATACCTATGACTGTGCTTTTGGATATTTAAGTGGTCGTACGCTTATGTTAGGCACTAATTTTTCGGGAATATTCTCCAATAATGTTTTTGAAGGAGGAACAATTGAAAGCTATAATATTTCATATCAGAATAATATCTTTATAACTTCACCAATATACAGTATTTATTCAAGCTCTTTTACAAATAATATTTGTGATGGAACACAACTCCCAACCGGTAACAACAACCAACAGAATGTTGTTATGACGGATGTTTTTGTTGGGGCTTCAGCAAGCAGTTTTGATGGGAAGTTCATATTGAAAGCCGGTTCACCTGCCATAGGTGCAGCCAACGATAATGGTGATTGTGGCATATTTGGAGGAGCCGATCCTTACATGCTTTCGGGCGTATCAGGTCCGGCAATTTATGAAATACTCATGCCAAATTCAGGTTCCCCTGCAACCGGAATTAATATAACGCTTAAAGCAAAAGCAAATTAAAACAAGAGGGTCTTCAAATATAAATATTTAAAAACACCTCTGATGAATAAACGAAAATACATTTTGTTTATTCAATTCTTATTATCACTGTTTTTGTGGACACAGCACACTTATGCACAAAACACCATAGTAAGAATTGAATATTCAGTAGACAGCATGCCTGATAATGGCTTAGCCACTTCCATTCCTATCAGTTCGGCTACTAACATAACGGCAAATTTCAACCTGCATATAAACAACTTAGGAAGGGGTTTTCACACCCTGTTTCTTCGTGCACAAGACCAGCTTGGGAATTGGAGTGTTTGTCAAAACATGCCTTTCTACAGGCTTCAACTTGATTCCATTATCGCACATAAACAAATAAATTATTTGGAATACTTTGTCGATACCCTAACTGAATTTGGAAGCGGCACTTCTATTCCATTAAACCCTATTTCATTTGACAATACTGCTTTCAATCTTCCTTTGGCTAATGTAAGTAGAGGTTTCCATACGCTTTTCCTGCGTGCTAAAGATGGGCAGGGGAATTGGAGTATGTGTGAAAATGTCACCTTTTACAGGCTGCAGCAAGATACCGGCATAAGCCTGAGCAAACAAATTTCTTATTTAGAATACTTTATTGACACCCTTACTGAATTTGGAAGTGGGATTTCTGTTCCTATAAGTTCGGGGTCTGATATAAATACGGCTTTTAATCTTCCTTTAACTAATGTAAATCGTGGTTTTCATACGCTTTTCATTCGTGCTAAAGATATGCAGGGCAATTGGAGTATAAGTGAGAATGTCACCTTTTACCGCCTACAGTCAGATACCGGTATAAGCATAGGCAAGCAAATTTCTTACGTTGAATATTTTATTGATACAATTCCCGAATATGGTAGCGGGGTTTCAGTTCCTGTAAGCCCGGGTACTACTATAAATTCTGCTTTTAATCTTCCTTTGGCTAATGTAAGCAATGGTTTCCACACCTTATATTTTCGGGCTAAAGATATGGAAGGCAATTGGAGTATGTGTGAGAATATGCCATTTTACAAATTAGAAAATATGGCTATAGATAATATTTCTAAAGTTGAGTATTTTTTAGATAATGATCCCGGTTTTGGAAATGCAACAAATGTAACAACCGCTGACAGTATTGATGTTTCAAATGAAATATATCTTCCCTTGTATGGATTGCCAAACGGAGTGCATAATTTCTTTGCAAGAGCCAAAGACAGTGCAGGAGAATGGAGCAGTACACAAAATGATACCATCAGGCTAAAGTTTCCTCCTGATACGGCAGGCGTAATATCCGGTTTTACTTCAATATGTTTACCTGCTGATAGTGTTTTATATTCAGTTCCCCCTGTGCTTTATTCAACATCTTATATATGGACTTTGCCAAATGGAGCTATTGGCGTAAGCGATTCCAATTATATTTGGGTAAACTTCCCATTATCTGCTGTCTCCGGAGAAATTAAAGTCAAAGGACATAACGAATATGGCGATGGTGCTGAGTCTTCATTATTCATAATCACATATCCTTTTGTCAGAGTGAGGATAACGCCTGATATTTCTGACTTTTGTCTGGGCGAAACCGAGCATTTACATGCATTGGTTACAAGTGGTGGAAATTTGACTTTATATCAGTGGTACTTAAATAATTTACCAGTAAGCAACAATCCTGACTTTAGTTTTATCCCCCAGGAGTTCGATAGTGTATATTGTAATGTTATATCTGATTTATACTGTTTAGGAACAAAAAGTGCGCAATCGGAGGTTAAAATATTTCATCAGGGAATTGATAGAAGCATTAGAGTCAGTCTCTTTTTAGAAGGTTTGTTCAATAACAGCACAAACATGTTAAATGAAGCAATGGATGGGAATACTGGTTTAGCAGCCTGGGGCGAAGGCATTGCCGATAAAGTGAATATTGAACTCATACAGGAAGCTGCTCCCTACTCAACTTTACAATTAGAAAGTGATTTGAATTTGTCGACCCATGGCTTGGCAAGCTTTACTACTTCCTGTGTCAATAATGGCAATTACTACATCAAAGTGAGGAATCGCAATCATATTGAAACATGGTCTTCCATTCCACTACCTTTCAATACCAATCCGGTCGAATATGACTTCAGATATGATGCCTATCAGGCTTTTGGAGGAAATCCTCAGGTTCAGGTTTCAGCAAATCCGGCCTTATATGCTTTTTACCTTGGCGATTTGGATCAGAATGGCTGGGTAGATGCTGATGATTTCAATATGTTTGAACCCGACTTAACTTTAGGCTCTACCGGATTCAACCCTGCCGATTTCAATGGAGGCGGTTGGGTAGATGCCGATGATTTCAATATGTTTGAACCGCGCATTACTGCAGGGAATGCAGCCGAATATCCTGCCAAAAAATAATGTTTTATTAAGCAAAATAAACCCCTTGGATTTACAAAATCTAAGGGGTTTGTTTTTATTTGAGATGCTGTCTTATCCTAATTTGAGTTGACAATTTTATTTTTGTCAACATATTTTAGGACAAGACAACTCGAACTATTGTTTTCAAATCAATTATAGATATGCAAATACTGTCCGTCGTAAACGGCATTATATTGATGTAAAGGTTTGGTGGCAGGTCCTTTTAAGACTGAGCCATCCAACAAAACAAAACGTGAGCCGCAAGCGTTTGAGTCAATGGCCGTAGTGTTAGATGATTCAACATCAACCCTTGAACCCACAGCGTAGTTTTCGTAGGGGCAGGCTCTATCGAATGCTCTGAAATCGTCTACGCCCACGCGATAGGCAATAATGCCGTCGACCCCACCGGTGAGATATACCCAGCCTCCGGGAGTGTTCAATTCCAAATAGATGGTTGAATTAGGGTCGATATAAAAATCGACATACACACTTGGAAACGTATTCGTTTTATCTTTCTTACAGCCTAAAAACAGGCCAATAGAAATCACTATCACAAGGAAAATTAAGAGTTTTAGTTTGTTCATCAGACGAATATTCATAACACTGTTTTGATAACGTTATAAGTCTTGTAAAATTACATTTTTTAATGATAAATCAATTTCTTAGCTCAATAATTCGTAAACTGCAGATAATTGCAAGCACTTCTCATTTCAATTTTTTATGCTGGAATTTTGGTCTTTGGTCTTTTTAATCGTCGTTATTATCTAAGAATTCCTTCATGTTATCGAGGTTACGGCGTTCGCGTTTGGTGGGTCGCCCAATGCCCCGGTCCCGGATTTCGAAACGGGCTTTCATCAAGGCTCTGGCTTCGGTGTAAACCGATTCGGGCGTTAGGTCTTGGATGAAATCGACAATAAGTTTAGCCGAAAGGCGGTTAGGGGTAAAGCCCAACACCTTCACAATCTTTTGAATAATACCCTGATTAATGTAAATAATATCGCCCACTTTCACCTCACGGGAAGCCTTAACGGCCACGTCGGCAATTTTCACTTTGTTTGTCTTACACGCTTCTGTAGCCTGACTACGGGTTTTATATACCCTTGTAGTCCAAAGCCATTTATCGACTCTCATGCAAATGCTGTCTATTTTTTTCTGAAAAACAAATGTATGGGCACGCCAGTGAAATTATAAAACTCGCGCATTTTGTTTTCGACAAAACGGGTATAGGATTCACGGATATATTGAGGCAAATTACAGAAAAACACAAACATAGGGGTGTCTTTAGGCAATTGAGTGACATATTTAATATTGATATACTTGCCTTTGTAGGCAGGGGGAGGGTTTTCATGGAAGAAAGGCAACAAAACATCATTCAGTTTAGAAGTGGTGATGCGTTGTTTGCGGTTTTTATATACTTCGATGGCTAGTTCGATGGCCTTAATAACGCGTTGTTTCTCGGTAACTGAGGTGAAAATGATGGGAACATCGGTAAAAGGAGCAATCTTCTCGCGAATCCTATCTTCAAACTCTTTATGAGTTTGGGTAGTCTTTTCGATTAAATCCCATTTGTTCACCACTATCACCACACCCTTATTGTTGCGAACCACAAGGCTGAAAATATTTAGGTCCTGAGCTTCTAAACCATCGGCTGCATCTAGCATTAAAACACAAACATCGCTGTTTTCGATAGCACGCACCGAGCGCATCACTGAGTAGAACTCTATGTCTTCGTTCACTTTGGTTTTCTTACGTAATCCGGCCGTATCCACTAAAAAGAAATCGAACCCGAAACGCTGATAACGTGTAAAAATCGAGTCGCGGGTGGTGCCTGCAATATCA
Organism: uncultured bacterium; assembly: GCA_903922465.1. Taxonomy (GTDB): domain Bacteria; phylum Bacteroidota; class Bacteroidia; order Bacteroidales; family CAIXTV01; genus CAIXTV01. The sequence continues at coordinate 22,256 of CAIXTV010000024.1, read as the reverse complement.
GTAACTATAAGCTTGTCTTCTTCTAATAAGACATTAATTAATGAGGATTTACCCACATTAGGACGACCAACAACAGCAATACGGGGCAAGTCAGGAATGACTTCAATAGGTTGGTTTTCAATCATAGTAACGATTTCGTCGAGCAATTCGCCTGTTCCACTCCCATTAATCGAAGAGATACCGAAAACTTTTTTTATTCCTAGAGAATAAAACTCTGCGATTTGTGGGATATGAAGGTTGTCGTCAACCTTATTTGCAACAAGGATAACGGTCTTGTTCGATTTACGGAGCATTTGAGCCACTTCTTCGTCCAAAGGGCTAATTCCTTCCTGAATATCGGTAAGAAAAAGGATAACATCGGCTTCACCAACGGCCAATTCCACCTGACGCTGAATTTCTTTTTCGAAAATATCGTCTGAATTTTTAACGTAACCCCCTGTATCAATTACAGAGAAAAAAATGCCGTTCCAGTCCGATTGTCCATAATGACGATCGCGAGTAACGCCGCTCACCTGATCAACAATTGCGTCGCGTGATTCAGTTAAACGATTGAAAAGAGTAGATTTACCTACATTTGGTCTGCCAACTAAGGCTATGATATTTCCCATCTGAAAATTTTTACAAAAGTAGTCATTTCCGAGCTATAAATAACATTGTTTTAAGCGAATAAGATTCGGCTTGCAAATTCGAAACAATATCAGAAGAAAATTACATGAATTAATATGGTGTTTCGACCCGAAGAATTAGAAAGGCTATGCTTGAAATTTAGTGGTTTTTTCGACAAGAAAATTCATTCAAAACAAACTTTGATGAAAATCAATTCACTAATTAGTCACGAGCATCAAATTAATTTGTAATTTTATACCTTTAATTTACCCGATTAAATAATAAAACAATTTAGTATGAAAACAATCATTAAAAGTATCGCATTAGGCTTGTTCCTATTGCTGATGTCAGTTCAGAGCAATGCCAAAACCTTGCAGGCAATGCTTTCGTATGCAACTTTTTGGTCGCCGGCAAACAACTCTTATCTCGAAACATATTTGGCGGTTTCGGGCAATAGTATAGCCTGTGTCAAGAATGCTTCTAACAAATATCAGGGCACCATCGAGGTTACCATGATATTTAAACAAAACGATGTTGTTAAAGACTTTAAGAAGTTTAACCTCCTTAGTCCTGAAATTGAGGATACCTTAAATTCGGACTTTAATTTCATCGACCAACAACGTTTTGCTCTCCCTTCCGGAATCTATGATTTCGAAATTACTATTGCCGATCTTAATCAAAAGGGAAGTAAATTTTCGACGGTTGAAAAGGTGAACATCTCTTTTTCGGAATCGAAAATTGTGCTATCAGGCACCCAACTTGTTGAATCAGTAAAACCGACTACTGATGTTACTATTTTATCGAAAAGTGGATATGATTTGGTTCCTTATGTGTTCGATTTCTATCCCGAAAACATTAAAAAACTCACTTTTTATGCTGAAATTTATAATGCTCAAAAGGTATTAGGAGATAAGGAAGCTTTTCTGGTGAGTGCTTTTATCGAATCGTTTGAAACAGGCAAAGCGTTGAGTAATTTCCTTACAAATAAAAGAGAAGCTGCCAAGTTGGTCAACCCTGTTCTGATGAATTTTGATATTTCAAAACTTCCTTCTGGAAACTATAATCTTGTGATTGAGGTTAGGGATAAGAAAAATCAGCTGCTCGAAACGAATAAAACATTTTTTCAGCGCAGCAATCCTTCGGTTCAATTTGAAATATCTGACCTGTCGTCCGTTGCTGTTGAAAATACTTTTGTGGCAAAATATTCCAACATCGATACTCTTAGAGATTATGTGAAATCCCTTTCACCTATTGCCACCGAAAGCGAAAGAGGGTTCATTCGTAGCTATGTTAAAAGTTCTGATATTACCACCCTTCAGCAATTTTTCCTGAGTTTTTGGCTCAATCGCAGTGCTACGGAACCCATGAAATTGTGGTTTGAATATAATACTCAAGTCGAATCATGCGATCGAATGTTTGGTATGAAAGTCAAAAAAGGTTACGAAACCGACCGTGGAAGAGTTTACCTTCAATATGGACCTCCCAATAGCATAGACGAATCGAAAAGCGAACCTTGGGCTTATCCTTATCAGATTTGGCAATATTATACACTCAAGAATCAATCCAATAAGAAGTTTGTATTCTACAATACCAATTTTGCTGGAAACGATTATGAATTGCTTCATTCAGATGCTTTGGGAGAAGTTTACAACTCTCAATGGCAACTTATGCTTCACTCAAAAATGGAGCCTACTAATAATCCTGATCAAAGAGATGTTACTCCACATTGGGGAAGCAAATCGTCTGATTATTGGAATAATCGAAAATAAGTTTTGTTAAATTGCTAGTATTATCAATACAAAGGGGTTTTTATTTATTTTTACGCCCTTAAATTAAATGATGAAAAAAGTTGCGGTCGTTATTCTTAATTGGAATGGGAGGTTATTTTTGGAGAAATTTCTTCCCTCTGTTATTCAATATAGCCATAAGTATGCAGACGTTATAATTGCCGATAATGCTTCAACTGATGATTCAGTTCAATTCCTCAAAACTCATTATCCTGAAATACGCATAATCCTTCTCGAAAAGAACTATGGTTTTTCGAAAGGATACAATTTGGCTCTTAAGCAAGTAGAGGCCGACTACTATGTTCTTTTAAACTCTGATATAGAAGTAACTGAGAATTGGATTACTCCTGTAATAGAACTTATGGAAACTGAGGAAAAAATTGCGGTTTGTCAACCCAAATTGCTTTCCTATTACGAACCTCTTAAGTTTGAGTATGCAGGGGCAGCAGGAGGTTTCATCGATAAGTGGGGTTATCCTTTTTGCCGTGGACGTCTCTTCCAGACTATGGAAGAAGACAAAGGCCAATACGATGATGTTGCCGAAATATTTTGGGCAAGCGGTGCCTGCATGTTTGTTAAAGCAAATATCTATCATGAGTTTGGTGGCCTAGATGACGATTTCTTTGCCCATATGGAGGAAATTGATTTCTGTTGGCGACTTAAAAACTTTGGTTATAAAATCATGTATACCCCCCATTCAAAAGTATATCATGTGGGAGGAGGCACCTTGCCTAAGATATCTTCCCGCAAGACCTATTTGAATTTCCGCAACAATATTATTTTACTTTACAAGAATTTACCCACACCTCAAATATTTCCAGTTTTCTTTGTGCGTTTTTTCTTAGACTTAATTGCTGCAATTCGTTTTCTGTTGGACAGTGGTTTTGCAGATATGTGGGCTGTATTTAAAGCGCATTATAGCTTTTATGCTATGCTCCGCCGGAACCTAAAGAAACGAAAGAAAATTAAGCATATTCATGTGAGCAAAATCTATAATTCATCTATTATTTCAGATTATTATATTCATAACAAAAAAACATTTACAGATCTAGATAAACAAAAACTTCAATCTTAAATAGAAAACACCACTGTAAGCTTTTGATTACTATTATAATGAAACTTTATGTTTGTACTTTCGTAAGAATACAGATTAATTTTAAAACTTTATTTTATACCGTAGGCAACTTTTTGACTTAATAAGTTGTCTTGTACCTAGAAATTGAAAAATCATTTTATTACATTAATTATGAAGAAGATTAGTATTTTTATCCTTATAATATTTTCGGGGATTATAGCTTTTGCTCAGCCCGGATGTCCAAGTATTAATGCCGGACCCGACGTTGCCCTGAATTGCAATCAAACTTGTGCAAACCTAAATGCTACAGTTGTTGCTACCGGAACAACTGCCACATATAGTGTTATTGCGGTACCCTATGCCCCGCCTTATGCATATAATACCGGCACCCTTATTAGTGTGGGGACGGATGATATTTGGAGTGGTTTAATCACCCTCCCTTTTAATTTTTGTTTTTATGATAATAATTATTCTCAAATTGTTGTTGGTTCAAATGGAATAATAAGTTTTAATACTGCATATGCAGGGCAGTCTTGCCCTTGGGCGTTTACTGCAAGTTGCCCATCTGCATCTTTGCCGTTAAATTCAATTTATGGGCCCTATCACGATTATTATCCAACCTCAGTAGGGAATATCCGTTGGGCCTTATTAGGTACTTATCCATGTAGAACTTTTGTGGTGAATTATGATCATATACCAGAATTTAGTTGTACTACATTATTAAGCACCAGCCAAATTGTTATTTATGAAAGCACTAATATTATTGAAGTCTATATGCTCGATAAGCAACCTTGTGCAACATGGAATAGTGGAAATGCAATTGTTGGCATTCAAAATTCTACAGGTACAATTGGTTTAGCTGCCCCGGGACGAAATACTGGCTCATGGTCAGCACATAACGAGGCTTGGAGATTTACTCCAAACGGACCACCCAATTATACCGTTACCTGGTACCAAGGTATCAATTCTCTTGGAACAGGGAATGCAATTACAGTATGTCCTACTGCAACCACTACTTATACAGCAGAGGCAGTTTATATAAATTGTAATGGTAATGCTGTTACCGTTTCCGATAATGTTACTGTTACTCCTAACATGAATTTTAACCTTTCTGTTACTCCTACCAATCCAACCTTTTGCCAGGGAGATAATATCACCCTTACTGCCTCAGGAACTTCTACAAGTTATACTTGGACGCCTTCTACAGGCTTAAATATTGACACAGGAGCCACAGTCATCGCAAATCCTAATGTTTCGACAGCTTATGTTGTAACAGGCACCAATGGTGTTTGTACAGGCACAGATACTGTATTTGTAACTGTTAACCCCATTCCTGTCCTTATGGCTACCGGAAGTGTCATTTGTTTTGGAGACACAGGAACCGTAACTGCAAATTCCACAGAAGCAAATACCACTTATTTATGGTCGCCAACTGGTGATACAATTAATCCGATTGTAGTGAACCCGACGGTTACGACAACATACAAGGTAATTGGAACCGCTGCAGGTTGCAAAGATTCTACAACAGCCAACGTAACAGTGAATCCTTTACCTTTGATAAATGTAGATAATGTTACCATTTGTAATGGGTTTGCCGCACAAATAGTAGCTACAAATGGGATTACTTACGTATGGGAAGACACTACGACCCTTAACCCCCGATTTGTTGAACCTACTCAAACTACCACTTATTGGGTAATTGGTACCGACGCAAACGGATGTAAAAATATCGATTCAAGCATAGTTATTGTAAATAATTCTCCAACAGTAAATGTTGACCCTGTTGCTATTTGTAAAGGAGTTTCCACAACACTTACTGCAACCGGAGCCGATACTTATATTTGGAGTAATAGTTTAACAGGTAGCCCAATTGTGGTTTCTCCTTCATCAACTACCATTTATACTGTCACAGGATCTATACTCGGTTGCACAGGAACAGATACTGCAATGGTGACAGTGTATCCTAAGCCTGTGGCAGCATTTCAGCCTAATCCAGCTTTAACGACAACTGATAATCCTATTGTCAATTTCTTTAATTCTTCTAGTGGAGGTTCTCAATGGTTTTGGAATTTTGGCGATTTCAATTCTTCAGATAATACATCTTTCGATATAAACCCCACACATTCTTTCTCAAGTTATGGTAGTTTTTCGATTTGGCTGGTTGCTGTAAGTGATTACGGATGCACCGATTCTACTGTTCGTAACGTAATCGTTGAAAATCCTTTCACCTTTTATATCCCAACAGCTTTCTCTCCTAATGGAGAAGGTAATAACGAAATGTTTATTCCTCAAGGTGTTGGAATTGACCTTGCTTTATACGAAATGACCATTTTCGATCGATGGGGGGAATTGATTTTTAAAACATACAATTTATTTGAAGGATGGAATGGCAAAAAGAACAACGTAGGTAGCACTCTGCCATCCGGAACCTATATCTATCATTTCAAAGTACGTCAAATCGAAGGGATAAAACATAATTATTCAGGTCATGTTACCCTGATTAGATAACTCTAAGGTGTTTTTAATTAGTTTATAGTACGAAAAAAGGCTGCCCCATAAAGGCAGCCTTTTTATGTCTAATAAAAACTCATGAATTATCTGCTTATGATTGGCTTCTAAGCCTATTTGTATTTTTGTGTTTAGGCGAAATAAATGAAACATGGTGCAAGTCAAAGTTACGCATGTGCAGAAATCATTTCTGCACATGTGGGAATGATGGTTAAAATTGGGTTTTCTCCAATATTATCAAAGCTTAAGGCATAATACGGCAAAATTAACACTACTCCCCAAATATTTCTACTGAGCCATAACATTTCGTAATTTTCACACTTCGGTGAGGGCTTTAATCAAATTAAATGATTTTCATTTTCTTCCTAAATGCCTAAAAGCCTTGTTGCCCTAACCGCTATAATCTTCTAAAATCATAAATCCTTAACTAAATGAAGCGACCTCATGAGACCATATATAATCGAGCAACCGCTGTTCTTAAATCAATGATATAAAATGGAAAAGGCTTGCCACAGGCAAGCCTTTTTTAGGTTACAGTCTTTTCCAATTATATAATTTAGTCCGTAAACAGTTTTGCTATAATTGTCTTAAGTCTTAAAAATCTATTCGTCGTCTTTTTCCTGTTCTTCGTAGGCTTTAAGTAAGGCAGTTTGAACATCTGCAGGCACCTGAACATACTCGGCAAACCTCATCGAATAAGTAGCACGACCACTTGTAATCGAGCTTAATGAAGTAGAATATTTATTGAGTTCGGCCAAAGGAACACGGGCTTTAATTTTCTGGAAAGTTCCTTCGCTGTCCATTCCCATAACAATAGCACGACGACCTTGTAAATCGGTCATCACATCGCCCATGCGATCGGATGGTACAAAAACATCTACATCATAAATTGGTTCGAGGATTTTTGGACCTGCATTTTTGAAAGCTTCTCTAAAAGCATGACGTCCGGCAAGTTTAAATGAAATTTCATTAGAATCAACAGGGTGCATCTTCCCATCATAAATATTTACGACGATATCGCGTGCATAAGAACCTGTGAGAGGTCCTTCTTCAATTTTTTCCATAATCCCTTTAAGAATTGCAGGTAAAAAGCGTGCATCAATGGCACCGCCTACTATACAACTGTTAAAGACAAGTTTTCCACCCCAGGCTAATTCATGTTCTTCAGTCCCACGAATTGGGAACTCTTTTTGAGGAACCATTCCTACTGTATAGGGTTCAACCATCATATGAACTTCACCAAACTGTCCTGCACCACCCGATTGTTTTTTGTGACGATACATCGACTTGGCTGGTTTGGTAATTGTTTCACGATAAGGGATTTTTGGAGCAAGGAATTCAACTTCAATTTTATTAAGTTTTTCCATGTGCCAGCGAGCAATATTTAAATGCAATTCGCCCTGTCCTTGAAGAATGATTTGTTTTAATTCTTTTGAATATTCAACGATTAAAGTCTTATCTACTTTGCTCATTTCGGTAAGAATACTCCCAAGTTTTTCATCTTCAGTAGAGTTTTTAGCTTTTATTGCTACTCTAAATTTTGGTTCAGGAAAAGCAATAGGCTGAATAATATCATTTGGGTTTTTAAGTGAATTCAGGGTATTGTTGGTGTGAGCTGATTTCAATTTAATAGTAGAAGCGATATCGCCTGCAACTAATTTCTCAATCTTTTCGCGATTTTTACCATAGGAAACAAAAAGCTGTGAAATTCTTTCTTTATTTGAATTCTCAGCATTTACCATATCCATGCTTTCTGTTATTTCACCTGCATACAACTTAATGTATGAAACCTCACCTAAATGGGTTTCTATTGATGTTTTAAATATTAAAGCTGAGGCAGGATCAGATGCATTGCATTTTAGTTCCTTGCCATCAAGGGTCTTCATGCCTAAAACTTCATTAGGAGCAGGAAGCGATGAAACTATAAATTCAAGTAAGCGTGCAACACCTAAATCTTGTTTTGCAGAAATGCAGAACACTGGGAAGAGGCCACGATTCATTACGCCTAATTTAATTCCTTTTTGAAGTTCTTCTTCTGTAAGAGTTCCTTTTTCGAAGAATATTTCCATTAAGGTTTCATCGTTTTCGGCAGCATTTTCTACTAAAGTGGCAAACAATTCATCTGCTTTATCTTTTTCTTCTTCTGGAATATCAACTTCTTCCATTTTCCCACCACCGGCTGGGAATTTAATCATTTTCATTTTTAATAAGTCGATAACGGCATTAAAGCCTTGACCAGCATTGACAGGATATTGTGCAAGAGTCACCCCTGAGCCTAAAGTAACTTTTAATTGACGAATCGTTTCATCGAAATTGGCTTTTTCATGTTCCAATTGATTTACGACAACAATTAATGGAGTAGCAAACTTTTGAGTTAAGCGTGAAGTGATTTCGGTGCCAACTTCTACTCCATTTTGAGCATTCACCAGCATGAGAGCAGTTTCTGTAACTTTTAATGCCGCATACACTTCTCCAATAAAATCATCGAAGCCTGGAGTGTCAATAATGTTTATTTTATGACCTGCAAATTCTGTATACATGATAGTTGAGTAGACAGAATTTTGTCTTTCAATTTCAATTTCGCGATAATCGGATACAGTGTTTTTGTCTTCAACCGTTCCTTTTCTGGTAATAATACCTCCCTGAAACAACATTGCTTCGGCAAGTGTTGTTTTTCCTGATTTTGCACCCCCTATTAATGAGATGTTTCTGATTTGATTTGTCTGATATACCTTCATTTTAATGTGATTGAGTTTGTTGGTTTCGTATAAAATTGAGTCGCAAAAGTATTAATTTCTGCGTAATAATCAAATAATACCGATATGTAATTTATAATAGTTCATTTTCATTGAATTATCATTAACAGGAACAAGATTTATTCCTGTTAATCGGTACAATATTTGGTGCCGGAATATGATTGTAATAAGTTTTCCCCTATTTCTTTATAATAACACGCTTAGTGATTACATTATCGTTCGAAAAAATCCTGACAAAGCATATTCCTCCTTCTTGTTGGCTTAAATCAATAGTAGTAATCCTGGCGGTACTAATGGCTCTTTCTAAAATGATTCTTCCCAACACATCACAAATCTGTATTTTTTTGGCAGGGAAGTTTTGTGTGTTTATATAAATTAGTCCATCTGTTGGGTTTGGATAGATAGAGACACCTGATAGAGAAGATTCATCAATTCCAGCGCCAGCAACCGTAACTTCTTTAGAGATAGAGCTATTTCCACATTTATTATATACACTAAGAGTAACCATATAAGTTCCACTTTGAGAATAGGTATGGATTGGATTTGCTAAGGTAGAAAAACTTCCATCACCAAAATCCCATGAATACATTGGGGTTCCGCTTGAAGCATTGCTAAAAGTAACTGCAAGAGAATTTGATGTAAATGAGAAAGCGGCCACAGGGGTTTGAGCAATTACCCCTGAAACAGGAACTCTTGCGCTTTGGCAATCGGCAGCTTTTACTTCCCAATCATAAAAGTAATAGTAGTAATTATTCGGATTTGAAGAAGCTCCTGATGTTGTTATTGATACAAGATTAGAAATCACATATGGATAGGTTAAGCTTGTTGAATTTGTTCTGTATAAATTAGGAGTTAAAGGTCCGGCAAGTTGTAAGTCGACTCCGGGGCTTACCGTAAAGTTAAGAGTAACTCTACTTACACCCACAGGGATGGTTACTGTGGCAGATTGAAGAACCGTTCCGGCAGAGTTTCGTAAAGAAATTACTCTGCTCCCTGCTGTTGATGCATTTACTAGAACCGATTTTAAGGTCATTGGTGCATAACAATCGAATTTGAGGTATTGGACTGCGCTACTAGTGTACATAGAGCCATTGGTGGTGTTATTTAATTCTCCTACATTCTGAATCTGCGAAGCTATCAGGTTTTCTATATAATAGGTGACACTGTTTGAAATTATTGGGGTAACAAAAGTGTTTCCCGTATAAATCAGATTACCTGCTATAGGTGCATCATACCAATTAAGGGTGCCGTTTCCATTAGCGGTAAGGGTTAAGCTGCTTGCTATACAAGAGGTGTCAGATAATACAGATGGAACTGTAGATCCCACATTAATCGACCCTTGCATGCTAAAGGTTTGTGTACCACAAATACCGGCAGAAGAAGTTAACGTAACCACAAAATTCCCTAATGAAGTATATGTGTGAATAGGATTAGCATCGGTGCTGGTGGTGCCATCTCCGAAATCCCAACTATAATCTAAAGCATTTTGGCTTAGGTTGGTAAAATGAACATCGGCAGGTTGTTGACAAAAGCCTGTATCTTGAGTAACGAAATTACTTACTAAAGGTAATTGAGTGACAATAAAACTTTTTATCAATGAGTCATTTGTTGGATTTCCATCAATGCCTCCGTTTGGTGATTGTACTTTTGTATAATAAGTATGACTCCCGGCTTGAAGAGTGATAGCAGGCAAACTAATCGTGTCATTATTATAAGAAGCAATACTTCCATTCCAGTTATAAGTGCTTATTGCCTGATTATCCATTTTGTATTGAACAGTAGCTGTTGTTAAGGTGTTCAATCCCATATTTCTTAAAACAACTTTTGGGGTTACATTGATTCCTGTGCAATTATAGGCAGCTCCTGGGGAAGCAATACTGCTGATTTGTGCATCAAGTGGCACAGAAACGTTGAAGATATCTAAAACGCCAATGTAAGGAGCATAGTTTTGTTTGGTAACCACCACATCTGCTGTGTCAATTGATGTGAAAGCAGGAAAGGAGAGTAGGGCAACCCCTAAGGAGTCGGACATTTTAGCATCAAGTAGATTGTTGTGCATCGAAATGGCAACATAAGCATAAGGCTGTGTTGTGACCGACAAGGTGCTGGTTCCTACTAAAACTGGGTTATTATAGGTAGCAGTTAATGCATTGGGCATGCCAAAATAGGTCATCACCGAAGGGTCACCCATCAATTGATACATTTCCCAATAATATTTTTTCAAAGAGGATGTGCTTTGTTGAACAGCAAGGTTGCCGGCGTATATCATCTGATAGTTGGTATAAAACCATTCCGTCTTAGGTATTCCTTGATCGTGAAACATTCTGTCATATCCACCTAAATTTGCAGCATCATAGGTTGGATTGGCAACAATGCTTGCTCTTGAACCCACTCCCCAATAGTAATCTTCATCCCAATAGGAATAGTCGGATCCTCCTATGTAACCAACAGCTCCTTTGTTGGCAGTTCTCAGCATAGATTCGCCAAAACATTCTGCTTCTTCAAACTTATTCGATTGACAGCAATTGCCAACCAATAAGCCGTATTTGTGAGCATTGTTCATGGCACTGATGTTGCTAGTTAGGAAACTTGGATCGGCCCAACCTGATGAACTGCAATGGGCAGTATAATTGGCGTATGCCACCCCACGCCCAATATCGGCACGGATTAATGCATCTGTTGCTGAATTGTCGGTTAGTGGCCACAGATAAGTGCGCGATTCGATACTATGGGCTGTATTGAAATAATTGGAGGTGCCATAATTAATTTGTCCGTTGGCATGAACAGGAGAATAGCCCCCTGTAGCTCCCGTAACATCTACACCCGCTATCATAACCACGGTGTCTAAATAGGTTTTACTTGGCATCGTATATTGTTCATATTCTAACGTCTTATCAATTTGAGGAGTTAGCATGTCTGGATTGGTAGCAGAAAATCTTCCGAAATACATATCAGGAATATTATCGGCGGCTCCATCAAAAGTGGTATAATATAAATCGGTGACGTGGGTGCCAGATGAGGTTCCTGCGAAAGTTGGTATTTGCGCTACGTCTCCAACAAATAACACAAAAGTAGGAGCAGGATTGCTCGCAGTGCCAGCCGTGTATAGACCTGTTAAATAAGTTTTAATGCTTGCAGTTGTAGTTCCAACGGCAGCATTGTTGGTGTAAGCTTCAATAACTGTGAAGCCCTTGCGGCGCTTCCATTGAATAAAGGTCTGTAGGCTTCCCTGAAACATAGGGTCGGAAACGATAACATATTTTATAGGATATTTTGAAATTACATCTTTTTGTTGAGAAGGGATATAGTTTATCATCGAATGATAAACTGGTTCAAAATATACCGAATAGAAATTGTGTTTGTTTTGCTCGGTAGTCGCAAGGTCTGCATCAACAAAATTTACTTCGAACTTTATGTTTTTATATACTTTTAGAATACGCAGAGCTGGGTTATAACGAAAAGGGGCAATGCTAACCGAACCCATTTGGACACCACGTGCAACTCCAACATTTTCGATGCTAACCAAAGCATTTTCGTTGAAAGCATCCGTGTTATAATAGGTTTCGTCATATTGAAACACCACATCGGCAGTAGGGGTGTTTTTTGATACTGATGGCTGAGCAGGGATGAGATTTGTTTGTATTCCCAATGAAGACAGCTGAATGGTTTCAATATCATAACTTATAATGTTGATTTGTGGCTTTGCACCAAAAGGAATTTCAATTAACTCAACTTTCACTGGCAAAGAAGGCCTTCCATAAGAATTGCCCATACTATAACCCGAGCAGGCCAACTGGCTAAAGTTACCACGAGGGGTGTTTACTTCTACAAAGTGATAATCGCTTAAGGTGTTTACAGCCGTAAAATGGGTGTTTTGATTTTCGATTATCGTCAAACTGTTTTTAGAGGTTTGTGTCGATTTTTTTACATTGGTTGCATATATTGCTGTGGCGAAACAGGCAAAAGCAAACACTAAGGTAATTACTTTTTTCATCTGATTATTCTTTACTAAATCGTTTAATTTAGATTTAGACACCAAATGTAATAAAATAATCAGAACTAGAGATTTTGTGCAATTAAAATTCAAAAATTTATGCTTCAGCCCCACTTAGATATGAAGTTTCTGAAATAGAACTTTTCTTTTTAAGCTGAGTTCGGGATAAGGGCTTGTTAATAATATTGCTTCTAACTAACAGGATGTTAATTAAATAGTAGTGCCCTGATGCTTGTACTTGTATTGCAAACCAATAAAACAAAAACTAATGCTTTAAGAAAAAGGGATAGAAAATTTTCTGTTGCTTAATCCGAGTTAATCTGAATCATTTCTCAAACACACAGCTAAAAGTCAATTGCTGCTGTATTTTCAAGACCTTTTCGTATAGATGAAATGCAATCGCAATATTTGCAAATTCAATAGCACATTTGATAAATTCAATAGCACATTTGATAGATTCAATAGCACATTTGATAGATTCAATAGCACATTTGATAGATTCAATAGCGCATTTGATAAATTCAATAGCACATTTGATAGATTCAATAGCGCATTTGATAAATTTAATAGCACATTTGATAAATTCAATAGCACATTTGATAAATTTAATAGTACATTTGATAAATTCAATAGCACATTTTATAAATGTTGAACGACATTGAGCAATAACTTAATGATATGAAAGCAGTAGCCGTATAATTCACTTCAAGCCCTTCAAGCAGTCTGCAATCTGGGTTCTGATTTGTAAAGAAGATTTTCGAAAAAGAGCCGCAGAGAGTGTATTTGTAGTTTAACGAGGGAGGGGAGAGAGTGATTTGGTAATTAGGCGATTTGTTGATTTTGTGATTTGAAAATTGGCAGGATGCCTGTTGAGGGAAGCGTAGTGGGATGCTAGGCTTAACTTGTGCGAAATGTGGATTAACACATATTACAATATAATTTGTTAAAACATCTATACATATTAAAATATTTGTAATTTTGGAGCCAAATTAAATTTAATCAAAACAAAAAATCATGAAAAAAATTATCTTTTTAGTTTTCGTGGCTCTAATGAGCCTGAACTTCAACAGCGCAATGGCAACCATCCGTACGGTTAGTAACCGTAGTGATAAGCCTGCACAGTACACTGTCATCCAAACAGCGATTAATGCTTCTGCATTAGGAGACACTATCCTCATTGCTGGATCATCTACTGCTTACGGTGATGTCATTTATGTGGACAGAAGACTTATTTTCTTTGGAGAAGGAATGAACAATCCTGATGGACAGAGTACTACTATTAGTGGTTGGATGCAATTAACTAATGTAAATAATGCATTTGGTAGTAGTGGGTCAAAGTTTTATGGGATTACCTTTAATTCATGGGTAGCTTTGCAAGGAGATTTCACTGGACAAACTGCAGGGCAAAACAAAATAGAAAACGTGGATTTTGACCGTTGCAATTTCAAATATTTTATAAACTTCGCTGGTAATATATATAATAACATTACCATTAAAAATTGCTTGTTTTATAACGATGGTTATTTTCAATTAAGCAGCTCTACGGTTACCAACATATTAGTGACAAATTGTATATTCTCAAGAAACAATAATATTTCTATTTATTCTGATAATAATGTGAACGGACAAGTTTATGTTAGGAATTGTAATTTTATGAATTGCACAGGAAATGTATTTTCAGCAACAGGTTTAGTTGTTGAAAATTGCATCTTTTATCAGGCACAGCCCACTGGAGCCAATAACAGCACATTCAATAATAACATTACCTGGTTTAACAATTCAAACACCTTGCCTTATGGCACAAATGCTGGTGGTGGAAACATTGTTGGAGCCAATCCACTATGGGCAAATTTCCCTATGTTGGGCAGTGCATTTGCATGGACACAAGATTTTGCCCTCTTAGCAGGTTCGCCTTGTATTGGAACAGGTACCAATAGTGTAAATATGGGTATAACTGGTGGTAATGCTCCATGCTTGCACAATTTGCCAGGCAATTCGAAACTACCTGTGGTTACTCAGATAACTGTGCCCGTTTCGTCGGTGCCTGTTGGTGGAACCCTTCAGATTAATGTAAAAGCTAAGTCGCGTAAGTAAGTTTTTCATACCTATTTAAGTGTTATGAAAAACAATTACCTAAAAGTCATACCTTGGCTTTTGAGGTTTTGTGTTATATTGCAACTTCAGTTTGCCTATAGCCAAAACGTAACAAAAGCGGAGTATTTCTACGATACAGAACCCGGCATCGGCATGGGAACCCCAATTGCGGGCTTTGTTGCCGACGATTCACTGGGTTTTACGTTTACCGCCAATGTATGGGGGCTTGAGGCGGGCTATCATAATCTTCATATCAGGGTAATGGATAGCCTGAATGTGTGGGGAGTGATAAGCACGCAGTTCTTCCTTCTCAATCCCCTCGAATCTCCACATATTCCGGATACTTTGGTCTTCAGGCTTGCCAAAGCAGAGTATTTCTTCGATACCGATCCCGGTGTTGGGAATGGAGTGCCCATGCTGATGTTTGCAGCCGATACCCTCAATCAATCCTATACCTTTGATGCATCGGCCCTGGCCGTTGGTAGTCATATTGTGGGGGTCAGGGTGAAAGATATCAGGGGAAACTGGAGTGTTATCGGGAGCAGCACATTTATTGTTAGCAGTCCCACCTGTACACCTCCTCATGCCTTCTTTACTGCCGACCTTGTTAATGCCGGAAGTCAGACGCATTTTACTAATCAATCAACTAATACTGTCTTTGGAACAAGCTATCTATGGACGGTAACTGACCAAAGTAATACTTTTACAGATGTCACTCTGAATTACGCCCACACCTTTGCCAATCCGGGCTATTATGATGTATTGCTGAAAGTGAAAAATGTGGATACCAACTGTATTTCCTATTGGAGAGAGAAGGTCTTTGTTGGTCCTGCTTTATCGAGGAACATTACAGTGAGTGGCAATACCACTTTCTGCGATGGCGATAGCGTGTTGTTGACTGGCCCAACAGGAACCAACTTTCAATGGAGCACAGGGGCACTCACCCAATCGATTTATGCGAAAACAGCTGGCAGTTATCAGGTGAGCTATTTTGATGCATATAATATAGGAGTGGTTTCAAATATTGTAAATGTTACCGTAAATCCTGTGTTAAGTCTTTCGGTGGATGTGAGTCCTGCCAACAATGGCTTATCCAATGGAAGTGCCATGGCAAATGTAAGTGGTGGGAGCAATTATCTGTATTCCTACAACTGGTCGACGGGTCAGCACACTCAAATGGCTGCGGGGCTTGCTGGAGGGAATTATTCTATTATGGTAACAGATGGCATTTGTCCGGTAACAAAAAACTACATTGTTCCGAACATCATAGCCCCACCTTCAGGCATTGTTAAGGCACAGTTTTATGTAGATACCATACCTAACGACACTGCTGTGTGGTTTGCTTCGCATAATATTGTGATTAGTTTTGGGGATACCATCAATAGCTTTTGCAATATACCCCTAACGGGAGTTACAGCAGGCTATCATTATATGTATGTAAGAGTGCTTGATGCTTCAGGACTGTTCAGCACCTGGGAAAGGTTCCTCTTTCATGTGGATACTACAATAACACCGCCTATTGATTACGGCTATCACCTTGCAAAGGCTGAGTATTTCTTCGATGACACTGACCCAGGGGTAGGCAATGGCCTACCACTTACTGTTATGATGAACTTTCAGGATATTATGGATCAGGACTACGCTATTGATGTGAGTTCACTGCCCTATGGATTCCATAATATTAATATACGGGTGTATGATAATCGTTATGGATGGGGAGTCATCACTCCCGCGCTCTTCTATCTACAAGCTAATCCCGATTTATTCCCCGAACAGCCGAGTGTTACCTTTAGGCTTACTGAGGCAGAATATTTTTATGATAGTGATCCGGGTATAGGATATGGGAAACCCTTGTTTGTAATACCTAACGATTCTATTAATATGAACTTCACAGCCGATTTGACTGGCTTGGCAGTAGGGACACATAAGATTTATATTCGTGTAAAAGATCTTGTTGATAAATGGAGCGTGGTGAGCTATGGTTCATTTAATGTTATTTCACCTGCAGCCTGCACTGTTCCAACACCTGAGTTTAATTATACTTTGTCGCTTGCAGGTCAACCTAGTTTGTTTAATAGCACTAGCAGCAATACCAATGTTGCTACTACTTATGAGTGGGATGTAAATAATGATAATCTCCCCGAATACTTTACTGCAAATTGTGCTCATACTTTTGCAGTGGCAGGGATTTACCCAGTGAAGCTTACGGTTAATAATGGAGGGAATTGTATTGCAACGATTACACATTATGTTAGCGTGGGGGCTCAATTGTCGAATCTTATTATGATTGACGGTTCTACTGCCTTTTGCGCCGGGAGTCATACTACTCTGACTGCACCAGCCGGAAGTAATTACCAATGGTCGACAGGGGAAACAACTCATAGTATTATGGTGAGCACTTCTGGTTACTATCAGGTGGCTTATACTGACTTAAATAATATTCCACGTATTTCTAATATGGTTATCATAACCGTATATCCACAAATGACAGTTTCAGTAGATGTAGATGATGCATCCAATGGCATGGCTAATGGAAGTGCTGCTACTTACGTTAGTGGAGGAAGCAGTTGGGCATATCACTATCTCTATTCGACTGGAGAAACCATGCAAACAGTTTCTAGTCTTGCAGCCGGTTCTTACAATGTTTGGGTTAGTGATGACAGATGTCCTGTTATCATACCGTTTACTGTGAATAATATTGTGGTAACAACAGGTTTAATGTTAGGTGAATATGCAATTGATGGTCTTGTTGACACAGGTACAGCTCATCCATTTTATTTTGGTCAGGGCGACACAGTGAATACTTATGCACATATTCAACTTCCACCAGGATTATCAATAGGTCAACATAATATTGTTATCCGATTCAGGGAATCAACAGGTTTGTATACTATCCCATGGCTTACTACCTTCTTTGTTACAGATTCAGTAACTCCACAGGATACGACAACCCCGCTTATTACAATGATTGAATACTTCTTCGATGATGTAGACCCTAGTCCAGGAAATGGATATCCCATTACGGTTCCTTTCCCTTCGAGTGTGATTGATCATACGTTTAATGCCCCATTACCTTTAGGATTAACCAATGGTATTCATACCATCTTAACCAGAGTGAAAGACGATAGAAACAATTGGAGTATAGTTGAAAGTCATATATTTTATGTTGGTCCTGATAGCATTCAGAATATTCAGAATAATGAAAGTCCTCTTATACTTGCAGAGTACTATATTGATACCGACCCGGGACCTGGAAATGGAACTTCGGTGTCAATTACACCCGGCTTTACTATTGATGAGAATTTCTCTGTTAATGCATCCTCTTTATCTGTAGGAAATCATTATATTTGTGTTAGGGTAAAAGATCTGAATAATGTTTGGAGCGTTGTAGGCTCGAAGCTATTACAAATTGTACCCCAAAACGGATGTATAACACCCACACCCGATTTTACTTTTAACCCAGCCAATGCCGGTGATGTGGTGAACTTTGTGAACACATCAAGCAATACCAATCCAACTACCATGTACGAATGGTATATTAGCAGTAATACTGTGCCTGATGACAATAGCATGAATACCCATCATGTATATGCAGCACCCGGCACCTATGATGTTAGATTGATGGTAAGCAATGGCAGCAATTGCCAGTCTACTATTATTAAACAAATAAACATAGGACCGATACTGTCTAATACTATCACTGTTGTTGGGAATCTTGTGTTTTGTGATGGAGGTTCTGTAAGTTTGATTGCACCTGCCGGCAGCAATTATGTTTGGCCCAATGGAGCAAATACTCAAAGTATCCTTGTTACTTCTTCTGGTATGTATCAGGTAGTTTATACTGATATTTATGGAGTTGTAAGAGTTTCAGATGCAGTTCAGGTAATAGTGCATCCAGTGATGAACATTGTTACATCAGTTGGTTTTGCCAACAATGGTTTATCAAATGGAAGTGCAGGTGTTGTGGTTTCTGGGGGTAATAGCTATGCTTATACCTATCATTGGTCAACGGGAGCAACAGCAGCTTCTATTTCGGGAGTTCCCGCAGGGGCTTATCAAGTGAATGTTAGTGATGGCGTTTGCCCTGAATCAAGAATTCTGGTGATTCCTGATAGTAGTGCAATAAGTCCAACGGAAATCATCGTTGCACAATACTTTTTTGATACAGATCCGGGTATTGACGTAGCCACTAAGGTTCTCGTAAGTCAGGGTGATAGTATCAATAGTTTTATTGATGTAAGTACGGTTGGATTAACTGTTGGAGTGCACAATCTGTTGATTAGAGTGCAGGATAACACAGGTAAATGGAGTGTTGTTAGCTCACAGCAGGTGTTTATCTTACCCCCTGAAGCTATTCAGACAGCAGATACATTCCCCTATATTGTAGCTGCAGAATATTTTTATAATACCGATCCCGGTATAGGAAACGGAGTGGTTATTCCAATTCCTACACCAGCTTCTGTTATTGATTTGACATGCGATATCTCTACAATTGGAGCTAACTATGGCAGCAATCTTTTAGCTATTAGGGTAAAGGATAATCTAAACAAGTGGAGCGTTATAAATACGAATACATATATGATGTGTAATCCTCCTTCCAATCCGGTGGCTGCTAACGATACCATTGTTTGTCAGGGAAGTCTTCTGATATTAAGGGCAAGTAATGTTCCCGGGGCATCTTATTCTTGGTTTGGACCTAATAATTACACCTCAAGTGTTCAGAATCCTCAGATAACAGCAGATACTAATAAAAGCGGTTATTATAAGGTTTTCACAGTAACCGGGGGCAATTGCTATAGTCATGCTGATAGTTTAAAACTGGAAGTAAAAATTATACCCTTTAAACCGGGTTATATTACGGGACATACAGAAACTTGTATGAGTGATACCGTTGTATTCTTTGTTCCCCTTGTTCAGGGTGCAATTTCTTATGATTGGGATTTCCCTGTTGCTCATACTATTTTAGCAGGATATAATACGAATACTATTGGAGTTCGATTTGATGGAACTCTTCCTGACTCTATTCCTATTAGGGTTAGAGGACATAGTGATTGTGGTTATGGAGTTTATTCCGATACCTTTAAATTAATTATCAATTCTCAAATCCCTGATCTCGCCGGCATAATTTCGGGAAGCTCATCGGTTTGTCAGCAAGCAGATTCTGTGCAATACAGTGTGCCGGCTATAAGTCATGCTTCATTTTATGAATGGAGTTTACCCCCGGGAGCCACTATCATTGCAGGTTATGGAACCAGGATAATACGGGTTAGATTCTCAACCTCTGCCGTATCAGGTAATCTTCAGGTTTATGGCAGGAATTCTTGTGGTAATGGCATTGCTTCGGCTAACTTTCATGTGACTGTAAATGCATTCCCTGTTGTTTCACAAAGCAGCTATCAGGATGTATGTGGCAATGCGTCTTCGGTTTTATTGACAGGAGGATTGCCCTCTGGCGGAACATATAGTGGAACAGGTGTGTTAAATGGACTTTTCAATCCTTCAATTGCTGGTGCAGGCACACACAATATTACCTACACCTATTCAAATGGAGTTGGATGTTCCGATACTGTCATTTCTACCATTACGGTTATTCCAGTGATTTCACAAACGGGAGTGATAAGTGGTGCTGCTATAGTTTGTCAAAATAGCAGTAATATATATTCAGTAGCTCCTATCCCAAATGCAACCTCCTATGTTTGGACTTTGCCCAGTGGTTTTACGGGACTTAGTACAAGCAATACTATTGTTGTTGGCATAAGTGCAATAGCAGGAAGCGGTCAAATTAAAGTAAAAGGAAACAGTGCTTGTGGCAATGGCCCGGAAGCTTCATATAATGTAACAGTGAATCCTATTCCTGCTGTTATGCAGTTAGCTATTGCACAATACAGGTGTGGTAGTGGTCCGGTGAGCTTTACAGCAACCTCATCTGCTGGTTCTGGTATTCAATGGTCGATTGATAACTTTACCAATATTGCAGGTTTTGGAAATGTTTTTATTCTTCCCAATATTGCAGTTGGAAATACTGTAACGGTATATTACCGTGCCAGCAATTTGTTGAATGGATGCGAAAGTGCTGTGCATATAACCACAGGGACAGCTTCTCCAACTCCGGTCATCTTATCGGTATCAGGTGATACGGTATGTAGTTCAAATGTTGCTCTTCTTTCGGCTGTAGCATCTGCTGGGACTATCAGTTGGCATAATCAGTTAACAGGAGGAGTTATTGTTGGTTTAGGCTTAAACTATTCGCCGCTTATTAATACCACAACTGCTTATTATGTTGATGCTAGCTTAAATGAATGCACATCCTCACCCCGTATAATGGTGATTGCATTTGCAAACCCATCTCCTTCGGCACCTGGTGGTAATACCACACAATCCTTCGGTGCAGGAGCAACGGTTGCTGACCTTGTTGCAAGCGGTAGCTCCATCATTTGGTATGATGCTGCGGTTGGGGGTAATGTGTTATTATCGACTGAACTGTTGATTGATGGAAATACCTATTATGCCAGTCAAACTAGTGGAGGTTGCGAAAGCCAAAGCAGGTTAGGAGTTACTGTAAGTGTAGCCTATTTCAGAACTATAAACCTTCACCTTTTCTTAGAGGGTTTATTCGATAGGAGTAGCCTTTCGATGGTTGAAGCGATGGATGGTAATGTTGGAGAACCTCAATGGGGATATGGCATTGCCGATAGGGTGCAAGTTGATCTTTACGAAGAAAATGCTCCTTATGATCCACATGGTGTAAGTATTAGTGGAATTGATTTATCTACCCATGGCTTAGCCTCATTCCAGGTTTCACCCACTCATAATGGTAATTATTACATTAAAGTGAGCAGTCGTAATCATTTAGCCACTTGGTCGGGCATTGCAGTTCCTTTCAATACCAATCCGGTTGAATATTACTTCACAACCGGTGCATTTCAAGCATATGGAAGCGATCCTCAGATTCAGGTTTCATCAGGTCCTGATTTATTTGCTTTCTATTTGGGTGACCTAGATCAGGGAGGATGGGTTGATGCCGATGACTTTAATCTTTTCGAACCTGAATTAACTTATGGTTCTACAGGATTCTATGCCGCCGACTTTAATGGCAGTGGATGGGTTGATGCCGATGATTTCAATTTGTTTGAACCTCGCCTTACACTTGGCAATGCTACTGAGTATCCCGGACCGTGATATTCATTTTGAATTGCTGATTTTATAAAGAAAACAAGCCCGTTAGATTTTAATATCTAACGGGCTTGTTGTTTGATACGTTGGGGGGAACACGTAAGGGCGATTCACGAATCGCCCCTACGGTTTTTTTTTAGGTCACAATTACCGAAAAGGCTTCTTCGAATTCAATGATGTCAGCTTGGGTTACGTTGGCGATACGTATCCAATATTTCTGTCCAACAGTTAAATTGCTAATAAGTTCCTTTTCGCGACGAGTT
>CAIXTV010000023.1 GCA_903922465.1 uncultured bacterium | reverse complement strand
TGTATTATCATTAAGCTGAATGATTAAGAGCTTTCGTAATTCATTTTGAATTTCTTTATCATAAATAGGACAGCTGGCTTCTACTCGTGAGTCGAAATTACGCACCATCCAATCTGCCGAAGAAATATAAAACATTTCATCCCCGCCATTATAAAAATAAAAAACCCGCGAATGCTCAAGATACCTGTCAACAATGCTGATAACTTCAATATTTTCACTCATTCCTTTTTTCCCTGGAATTAAAATGCAGATTCCTCTAATAATCAATTTAATTTTAACCTTTGCATTACTCGCCTGATATAATTTTTTAACCATAGATTCATCCACCAGATTATTCAATTTAATAATGATTTCTGCCTTTTTCCCTTTATTCGCCTGTGCAATTTCATTATTGATTAGTTTCATGAAATAGTTACGCTGCGAAAATGGCGATACAATTAATTCTTTAAATCGTATGGCTTTATAATTTGCCTTAAACATTTCAAAAATCTTATCAATATCTTGGGTTATATCTTTATGCGTAGTAATCAATGCCGTATCGGAATACACTTTTGAGGTTTCTTCATTAAAATTACCGGTCCCAATGTATCCATAATGCAGGCTTTTATTCTCAACCTTACTCTTAATCAACAAAAGCTTGCAATGTACTTTTAGTCCCGGTATTCCATGTAAAATTTTCACTCCTTCTTCTTGCAAACGTTCAGCCCAATATATATTAGCTTGCTCATCGAAACGTGCCTGAAATTCCAAAAACACCTCAACCGACTTTCCATTACGTGCAGCATTTATTAGTGAATTAATTACATTTGAATTGCGTGCAACACGATAAAGCGTAATTTTAATTGAATGTACATTAGGATCAATAGATGCTTCTTGCAACAAATCAATCAAATAATGAAATGATTGATAAGGAAAGTGCAACATTATATCCCTCTCTCTTAGCACTTTGAGTATGCTATTATTATATATCAAATGACGATGAGGCAAAGCAGGCAATGTCAAATATTCCAATTTCGATTCACCGATGTTGGGGAACGACATAAAATCTTTAAAATTGTGATACCTACCTCCGCCAATAAGGCTGTCTTCCTTCGAAATATTCAATTTATGGGTTACAATCTTTAATAATTCAGGATTAATCTCTTTATCATAAATAAACCGAACGGTTTGCCCTAACTTCCTCTGCTTTAAACTCTCCGAAATTCTTTCCATAAAGCTTTTTGATACATCATTATCTACATCTAATTCTGCATCACGCGTAAACTTAATAGTATAGGCTTTAAAATTATCGTAATTCAAGGTAGCAAAAATATCCTGTAAGCAAAATCGTACGATATCATCGAGCAATATAATGTAATTTCTGCGATACTCTCTTTCTTTTGGCAACATAAGAAATCTTGAAATCGAAGAAGTTGGAACTTCAATCAGAGCATAATTATCTTTAATACTCTTATCATTTTTTTGCATCAAAATTGCCAGGTAAATTGATTTATCTCTTAATACCGGTAAAGATTTAATATTGTTAAGCAAAATAGGAAAAAGATGCGGTCTCACTTTCTCATTAAAATAGTTTTTAACAAAACTACTTTGAGCCACATTTAGCTGATTTTCGTTAATAATAAATATGTTTTCTTTTTCAAGTTGCACCACAATATCCGAATAAATTTCCTGAAAAAGCTTCGCATATTTATGATCGATATTAATAATTTGCTTAAGTATTTTCTTTGGATTGAAATTACCTTTATCATATTTATGCTCATTAAAAGCAGCCATTCTATTAAGGGTAGCAACCCTCACTCTGAAAAACTCATCCAAATTGTTTGAATAAATTCCCAGAAATTTAATCCTTTCAATTAATGGAGTTGAAGTGTCGGCTGCTTCCTGAAGCACCCTATGGTTGAAATGAAGCCAGCTAATTTCTCTGTTGATAAAGTTAACGATCGGTTTTGACATATACTTATTTAGAGGAGTATGAAATGATTAATCAATTTTAGGATTAATAATCCATTTATCAACTATTGCACTATTAGGAATTTCCATCCACTGTTCTGTATCAAATACCATACAAGCTATATTAGAGGTGCCAAACTTATCAATATCACTATTAGTAAGTCGATTATACAACTCTTTGAGGGCAGGATTATGTCCAACAACCATAATAGTGTCATACTTATCAGGGAAAACTACACATAAAGTTAGTAAGAGCTCGGCATCTGCTGCATAGATGGTGTTGTCATTATTTATCTTACTAAGAGGGTAATCAATTCCCTTTGCTAGAGTGATAGAGGTTCTAATGGCCCTTTCTGCACTACTACTATATATTTTGTCGATTTCAATTGATTTTTTCAACAATAACTGTAGTGCTTTTTTGGTTTTTTTTATGCCTTTTTTCAACAAAGGTCTATCGTGATCTATCAATGTGCCATCTTCCCAATAGGATTTGCCATGACGAGCTAATAATAAGGTTTTCATTTCGGTATACTTATTTAAAATTATTCAAAACATTTTCCATGTCAATATTATATCCTGATTCTCTTTATGCATCTATATAAAGCAGAATATGATTAAGGAATATATATTGCCAATTTTTAGGATGCAAAGGAAAATAAAAGGATTATTAATCATATTTCCTTAATGTTATGATATGATTAAGTTATTATTAAATGCTTAAAAATGTTGATATAGATAGAGGAAATTTTCTTCGATTTCATAGACGGGGACTCCTCTTTAGGATTTAGTGATTTCTTAACTTGCATTTTACTTTAAGTTAAAGTTTATCCCTTTATTTTGCAGTGAAATAAATTTAACCAAAGAACTAACAAATTAAAAAACACATTTCAAATGAGCATCTTTATAAAATATCACCTTAATTATCGCAAACATTTGGTTTCAACGCCTGAACAACGTTCGAAATATCTATCACTTTTCCCAATGCCGGAAGATATAAACACTGCCTATATTCAGGGTAGCGATGTCAATGATTCTGCATCCATGTTTAAAGAGATTATTTTGAACACAAAAAAGCAAACTTCAAAACTTGCACGCACTCTAAATGCCTACAACCTTGAAATTACTTGCAAGAATGTGCATAAATTTTGGCATGATAATGTTCAATATAAACTTGAAACAGCAGGAATCGAACAACTCAAACAACCATCACGATTGTTTCTCGATGGTATGATAGGAGGGGATAGTATAGGCTTCAGCATGGCTGTATCACAAACCCTGTTGAATTGTGGCATCACAAATTATCTCCGATTTGTGAAAACTGAACAGGAAAGCGACTATGGACACATCTATATTGTTGTTCCTAAAGACCAAAAAAATCTTAATCTGTACGATAATACTAAACCCGACTATTATACAATTGATTGTCTGCACAATGATGGGTTTAATGTTGAGAAACCTTTTGTGCATAATTTAGATTTTATTTTAACAGCACAAGAATTATTGAATGTTGAAACTGAAGAATCGCTCCCCAAAACATCAATGGGGGATTTTAAGCATGCATTAGCAAAGAGTTTATCTTATAATTAATGACTGAATTATTATTAAATCGACCCCTTATTCCATTTTAATATCATCATATTCAATAAAAACAAAAAAATGATTGATTTAATAATAGTCGTTTTAGAACAAATAGTAATTGATTGTGAATTCAAGATTAGCGAGGATCAAAATTCGCAATCCTTTAGTGATTGAAGACTTTAATCAGTTTAAAAACTATCACCTGAGACCAAACATTTGGTAATAAAACAAGTTAAAATACCTATTGAATAGGGATTTATTCATGCTGTAAACGCAAATATATGTTTTATATGTGAAAATATAATTGTAATTAATACTTATATGAGTGCTATTATTTGTAATATAAAGTTTATGAGTAAATATAGCTGTATTTTTGATAATAATATTTAGATTATCTTGCATATTATCATAGTAATAATTCATCATATAAAGCTCATAAATGATTATATGTAAGTTATAAATCAACATATATGAGTAATGAATAATAATACGAATGTTATGAGCTAAAATATTAATGTTATAAATGAATTGATAACCATCGAAAGAAATAATTTGAATTGAAGGTTGAAATATGTTGTTGTTAGAATAAAAAATATTATTTTTGTATGATGATTTCTTTAATTCAATTTTGATATTTTTATGACCAATAGAGAGCAAGCGAAAATGTCGATGTATGGAGCACTAAACTTAGTATTGACTGAATATAACACTGTGTATAATAACAAACCAAGGTATGTAAGAACAGTGCTTGATTTCAAAATAGCTTATGCTAATAATTTTCAGGCAGCTGCTTCGGCAAATCCTAATAATAGTGGTTTTAGTTCTTTAAAAGGCGCAACAAAACTCGAATTGAGCGATGTTGCTGCTAATCTTTCCGGTAAAGCTTACGTTCATTTTAATGACCTTGAAAAAGCAAGCATTGCCGAACAATTGCATGTCTACCCCACTAATTATAGTCAAGTGGCAGATAGTCTATGTGGGGCTTTAGCTCAAGGAGCACACGATTTGCTGTTTACTCACTTGAATGTCTTAAATCCAGATACAATAACCCCTACCATGCTTATTGATTTTCAAAATTTAATTAATACATTCAGGTCGCAGCAAGGCAATAGCAGTATGTTGCATGAATTGTCTCCTTTGTTGACTAAAGAATATAAAGATAGTTTTAAAGTTGTAGATAAGAAAATTTTCAATTTAAAATTATTGACTAGGGATTTTGAAAAGATAAATCTTGAATTTTTCAATAAAGTGAAGGCAAGTACTATTATTCCACCTATCAATGTACACCATACCTTTGTTGAAATTATTGCTGTTGCAAAAAGCACTGGAAATGTTGTTGAAAATGTTTTCTTTTCCCTTGCCAAAGGATTAAAAAAATCGGGTACAACCAACGAAGAGGGGAAAACACTTCTATCCAAAGTTAGATTTGGGAAAGATGTTCTGACGGTTAAAATAGAGGGAAACGAAGTTCAAACAAATCATATTCATATTAAAAGAGGCGTCACCAATCACTATACGATTATTATTGAGGGGATGTAGACGCTTGAAAACTCAAGATCCAAATTCCTAGATTCGAATTTTTAGACCAGAAATTCAAGATTTAAATTCACGCAAAGACATGGTAGCTATGGCTTTACGAATTCAACATGAAAGGGTAACAATTAGGTAACATTAAAATAATACAGGCTTAACCTCTTTTAATTTTTCTATTGCTTCATTTGCAGTCAATTATTCAACGATTAAAATAATTGGTTTGTGCACATTATGAAGGAAAAACAAGAGAAATTCAGATCAACATTAGCGGTAACATTTGCATTATTTACCTCTATAATAATATGTTATTCTCCTTTATCGGCACAGAACAAAAACAATAGTTATGTAATTACTCACGACGATAGTTTAGCTTTAGAAAAACTTATCGTCGAAAAATATTATGTTTCGGATGCCTCTGATTATACCGATACTCTTCAAAGTCCGCTACCAAAAGCATCAGTAACTTACAGGATATTTATTGATTTAAAGCCCGGCTATTCTTTGCAATTAGTATTTGGAAATCAAAAACATGAACTTGTATTAGAAACTAGCACAAGATTTTATAATGATAAAACAGCTGATGCCTTTACAGGTTTTAATATAAATCCTAAATATGTCAGCTCAGGGAATATAGCCTTCGATTCATGGATTACGATGGGTGCTGCTGCACGAGGTTTTACGGGCATTCTAAGAAGTGAAGACACTACAGGATTCTCTCTCATAAGCAACCGGGCCTCATTGAAGTTAGCCGATGGTCTTACCAAAGGAGTTTTGCCCGATTTCAAACAGTTTAATCTCGATTTGAACTTCTTCAATAACGATAGCAATGCCACTCGCTTTTCGACAAATGACGGAGGTTGGGCTGCGCTTGGAGGCGTAAAAGGACCCACACCCGAAAACAGAGTCCTCATTGCTCAGCTTACTACTAACGGAAAACTAACTTTCCGATTAAATGTGCAAATTGGAACACCAACGGGTGGTTCAGTGAAATTTGTTGCTTCAAAACCTGAAGCATCGGAAATACAATTCGACGGATTAATTCAAAAATAAGTTCAAATAAAAAATCACAACTAAATACATATCATGAAAAAAACTTTTACCAAATTCATATTATTCGGCTTTTTATTAATAGGTGCGAATGCTGAGGCACAAAATGGTCTCGATTCAATTATTGTTGAAAAGTATTACATATCCAATGCTGCCGACTCTATTGGAAGCATTGGCTATGGTAATCTATCCATTGGCTCTGTTACCTATAGAATTTATGTTGATATGAAACCAGGTTATAAATTTCAGATGGCTTATGGCAATGCAAATCACCCATTGTCTATTTCAACTTCAACTTCTTTCTTTAATAATGAAGATAGAGGTGCCACCACTCCAACTTTTACAAAAGTTCAAGCCAAAAACAACACTGTAATGCTTGATTCTTGGTTAAGCGTCGGTGCAGCTTGCGTGGGGAATTTTGGTGTTTTAAAAACTGTGGATGATGGAGTTGCAACAGTTGTAAACGCGGATGGCATTTTGTTAAATGCGGATGCTTCTGCAGGAATTCCAATAAGTACTCAGGACGGATTTCTTGTAGGTACACCGAGTTCTTTCGGAACTATTGGCATTGATTCGATTATTGCAGTTTTTGATGCTTTAAGCCAATTTGGAAATGAATT
>CAIXTV010000022.1 GCA_903922465.1 uncultured bacterium | reverse complement strand
TCATACGTGTCCGAACAAAAAGAAATTTCGGCGAGTTAGTAATTTATACTCCTGATTATCAGCCAGAATATTATATATAATCAATCAAAAGCTGTTCAAAATCTTTTTCATAATATTGATGACTGAACAGATTTGGAGGGTTTTTTTGCCGTTTTCGAGCTGCTCTTACCTTGATTTGAGTATTATTTACAATATATCCAAGTCTATTATACTGGGTTAGGCAAACCCGAATCAAGATGACAAAGTGTCCGAAACGATGATTTATCTTGCTCAAGGTTCTGCGAATAAGTTCTAAAAGCAGGTAGCAAATTAAGGCAATAAAAATTTGTGATTTACAAG
Organism: uncultured bacterium; assembly: GCA_903922465.1. Taxonomy (GTDB): domain Bacteria; phylum Bacteroidota; class Bacteroidia; order Bacteroidales; family CAIXTV01; genus CAIXTV01. The sequence goes on along the minus strand of CAIXTV010000022.1, from coordinate 45,124 downwards.
CGTTTGGCGAAGTCCCTAAAAAAGTTTTTATTTGCAAATTCTGTTTTATCAATTTAAAAAAGGTCTCAATTAACCAACGTCTTTTGTAAAGTTCAGCTATTGTAGTAGCACTCCATTCTAAATTATTACAGATTAGTATTACAGTTCGACTACCTTCTTCTATATATACAGCTACACGCCGAAACTCGACTTGATCAATATTATTTTCAATTACTGCCTTTCCTGTAAGCAGTATTATTTCATCCTTTAGGATATGTTCGTCTTTATCGTCCGGAAGATCGTACTCTCTTACTGATTCATAAAGGATATTGTCTTTTATTCTCGTTACAAAATGATTCTGATCATCCATCCTTATTTTAAATAATTTGGTGTCATAATACCCTCGATCGTCAACAATAATGGTATCTTTTTCATGCCGAAAATCATCTACGCCACGTCTATCACTTACTTTTGCTTCGCTGATATTGATAATGTCTGGTATCATGCTTGCCTCATCTAACGAAACATGTGCCTTGATGCCTCCTTTAGCTGTCCGAAACTTTGCCCATGGAAACAGTTTTAAACATACACTCATGATTGTAGCATCGATAATCTTGATATGCTTTCCTTCAATTTCTTTTATTACTTTATATTCTGATCGCATACTCAATTGACATTTATAATGTTTTAAAAGAAGATGGTAAAGTTCCTCATAAACACGATAATCCCGCTTTGCATTGCCATCACTCATGGTTGACTTTGCTGGACTTTGCTCTAGCCCGATGTCAGCTAAAAACTCTGGAGATTGGTCAATGCCCATAGCTATCTCTCGAAGAGATAAGCACTTGTTTAGCTGTCCGAACAACATGCTTATTAATTGTTCCTTTGCGAAATACTTTGAACAGCTTTTATCCGAATTGTATTTATTGATTGCGTTTCGCAATACAGATGGTGGTATTAAATCTAATATCTGTTTAAAAATCGGTGAAATCGAAATTTTTCCTAATTTTGTACTCATAGAAAAGTTCTTTAGTTATAATTGTGTTTGGAATTACAAATATACACTTTTGAGCTTTTCTTTTTTTATTTATTTGTTCGGACAGTTATGCAATTTAATAGTCGTTTCTTGAAAATGATTTTTCATAGAGGGGCTAAGTTGCCGTCTTCAAATCAACAAAATACAAAAAGAAAAAGCATATTTTGCAAGATATTCCTTTATCTTCCTAAAAAAATATATTATTAAAGTCATAATTGACCTCATCATAGTAGCACAAGACCTAAATTTTGTTTTTGTGCATTCGTTCTAAGAGACTTATATCCCTAATTCTATAATTTCATCCTATAAATAATGACATAAATCAAGGAAAAACCCTCTGAAACATGCTTGTTCTAGGCTTTTTTCAGAATGCTTTCTAAGATTGATTTTTCGGTAAAGAAATTGAGAAAACACTTCCTTTTCCCATTTCGCTTTCTAACCAAATGCTTCCTCCCTGCATTTCAATTAATTCTTTACAGAGCATCAAACCCAAACCCGAACCTTTTTCATCGGCAGTGCCAACGGTTGAAGTGTTTCGGTCAATTTTAAAAAGATAAGGAATTCTTTCGGATGAAATTCCTGTCCCATTATCTGCCACCTTAATTTCGATAAAAGCATCGCGTTCGAAGACATCTATTGATATTGAACCTTCTTTTTTGGTGAATTTCAATGCGTTTGAAATAAGATTTCGCAGAACAACTTTAGTCATTTCCATATCTCCATAAGCAAATACATCTTTATTAATATTGTTTTTTAATACAATATCTTTACTTTTTGCATTCTCTTCGCTAAGTATGCTTATGCCAAAAGCAATATCTTTTAGATTAATTTTCCTTAAAACGGGGACTAATAATCCTTGCTGAATGCGTGCCCACTGCAATAAATTATCCAAGAGCACCAAGGTTGCAGTTGAAACACTATTAATATCAGTGGATAACTCCACTATTTTCTCTTTATCTAATTTGCCAGCTTTTTCCATCAGCATCTCACTAAACCAAATCAAAACTGTGAAAGGGCTCCTCAAATCGTGCGAAATAATTGAAAAAAGCTTGTCTTTGGTATTCATAAGGTCTTTAAGTTGACGACTTTGATCCTTAAGAATTTGGTTTTGCCTGCATATTTGAATATGGGTAGCCACTCTGGCTTTCACCTCTTCGGCATTGAAAGGCTTGGTGATATAATCAACTCCTCCGGCAGTAAAAGCATTGACAATATCGCTTGTATCGTTTAGCGCACTTATGAAAATAACAGGAATTTCTCTTAAACTTTCCTTCTCTTTTAAACGGCGACACACCTCAAAGCCATCCATTTCGGGCATCATGATATCGAGAAGTATGAGGTCGGGCTTTTCCTTTTCAGCTACTTCCAAAGCCAGCCTTCCATTGGGAACCGGACGCACTTTATATCCATAACTTTTAAGAATTTCGCCCAAAACTTTAAGGTTGGCGGCAATATCGTCAACAATTAGAATGTTGGGGATGGATTCTCCGCTTACACTATCATTTTTTATATTCTTTTTATCCATTATTATTTATATTCATGAAGTAACATTGGTAATTTCAAATTGAGGAATCGAAATTCAATGAATTAGTTTTAAATTTTTCACTCCTATTATCCAACTCCCAACAACTTTCTTATGCGGTCGTAATCGTAATTATTCGCCAATGCAAGTAGGTGCTTTGCAAGTTCAGGATAATCCTGTTCAATGCTGCTGATTAAATCGATTAAAAGGTCTAAATCGGCGACAGAAATAGCCTCGGCCATTTTTAACACCAAGCTATTGGGCAAATCTCCAGCTTTCTTTTCTATAGATTGCAAGCTACTAAGATGTTTGTTTTGAGCAACTGGCGCCTCCTCCTCATAAACATATTCAAGACTAAGCCCGTTCCCAATAATTTCAAACAATTCGTTTTCCTTGAATGGTTTTCTAATAAAAGCCTGCATACCAGCAGCTTCTATATCAGCCTGATCTTCTTTAAAAGCAGTGGCTGTAAGCGCAATGATAGGCATATTTTTGCCTTTTTCGCTTGATTTAATGCGCCGACTTGCCTCAAAACCATCCATCTTAGGCATTCTGATATCCATTAAAATGAGATCGGGATTCCATTGCTCAAATACAGCTATAGCTTCTATCCCATTATGGGCTTCTTTAATTTGAAATCCCACCAAACCCAAAAGGCTTCCCATCAATTTGATGTTTTCCTCATTATCATCGACCACCAAAATGCGATACGCTGGTTCGCCTTCTTTTAAGCCAATAACACGCTTTGATATTTGCGTATGATTTATAGTGGCCTGGCCCTCATTAATCTCAACAAAAAAGGAGAACACCGAACCTTTCCCAGGTTGGCTAATAACTTTAATATCGCCACCCATCAAAACGACCAATTCGCGACTCAAGGCAAGCCCCAACCCACTACCACTGCTGGCTTTAACTCCACTACTTGTTTGTTCGAATTGTTTAAAGAGTTTTCCCAACTCCTCTTCGTGAATACCTTCACCTGTATCTTCTATTTCAACCAACAATAACTTCTTGCTATCTTGCTGTTCATCATACCCAACGTGTACGCTAATCCCACCTGTTTCGGTGAATTTAATAGCATTTCCAATCAAATTAATAAATATCCTACGAAGCTTATTATCATCAATAAAAACATAGTTAGGTAGATTATCATCAATTTCAAAAACAAATTGGAGCTGTTTCAATTGCGCTTGTTTTTCGAATATCATCTTAATATCGGTAAAGAGGGCATATAAATCGATATGGGAAGGATTTAATTCAAGGCGACCTGCTTCCATTTTCGATAATTCCAACACATCATTTATAAGTGCCGAAAGATGCTCTCCTGCTCTTATGATAGATAAATTGTAGTCTTTTTGTGAATCATTTGTGTTTTTATCGCGCATCATGAGTTGTGAAAATCCGATAATAGCGTTTAAGGGAGTTCTGATTTCATGCGACATATTAGCCAGAAAAACACTCTTTGATTTATTGGCAGTTTCGGCTTCCTGCTTGGCTTTCATAAGTCCTGCAACATTACATTTTAGCTCGCTAATATCCCAATTGGTTCCAATCATGTGCAAGGGATTACCTGAATCGTCATGCATAATAACAGCCAAAGCCCTCAAAAATCTGATAGAACCATCAGGCCATATTACACGATACTCTGTGTCATATTCTTTTTCACCACGTATGGCCATGACCATTTCCCTTTCAACCCTCCAAATATCTTCAGGATGAACTTCTGAAAGCCAAACATCACTTGCCTTAGTTTTATGATCTTTATTGCAACCATATAGTTCAAACATCTGCTCATCCCATTCTAAATTATCATTTACAATATCTAAGTCCCAAACTCCTATACCACTTCCACGAGTAGCCAATGCAAGACGGGTGGCCGCTTGAGCCAATTTAATTTCAATTTTTTTCCTATTAGATATATCCGTAAAAGAGCCACTATATCCTAGTAACTTACCTTCCATATCGATTAATGGAACTCCACTTGCTGAGACCCAAACAATATCCCCGTCTTTTGCAACAATTTGGCTTTCAACATTTGTAAAAGCCGACTTGCCTTCGAATATTTGCTGTGTTCTCAACTTTCTTTCCTCTCTTGTTTCTTCAGGGTATAAATCGTAGAAGTATTTTTTTTCAATAATTTCTTTTGGTTGATAGCCTAAGATACTGATACAAACAGGACTGATGTAAGTAATCAACCCATTTGCATCCACTTCCCAATGCATAACCTTACTAATTTCAGCAAGTAAATCGAAACGAGCTTCCCCCTCTCTAATTTTATCTCCTGCAGCTTTTTTCTCGGTAATATCTCGGCTAATTCCAAGAATACCTATAAGGCTACCATCTTTTGCCCAAAAAGGGGTTTTAAGAGTATCGACAAGAATTTTTCTCCCATCAACACTAGTTATCCACTCTTCATTTTGATGGAATAGTTTGTTTTTCAACATTTCAGCATCATTATTTCTAAAAGAATCAGCGGCCTCCCTATCAAATAAATCATAGTCAGTTTTACCAACAATATCTTCTTTTTGTTTGCCAAAAAACTCCGAAAAGGCAGGATTACAGCCTAAATATACACCCTCCGTATCTTTAAAGAAAATAATATCAGGAATGGCATCGAGCAAAGAACTAATTAAACCCAATTGGTGGTTTCTCTCGGCTTCTATCTTATTACGTTCGGTGATGTCAATAGCAACCCCAATTAATGCAAGGGGCTTATCTTCTTCGTCATGAACAATAGAAGTTGATAGCAAAAGAGGTACTTCAGTACCGTCTTTTTTTCTGTTAATAATTACACCCTGCCATCCCCCTTTCAAGGTTGTAGGGAGTATATCTACAACATTATCCAATAAATTATTTGGCGAACGAATAATTTCTACATTCTGTCCAATCAATTCATTTTCTTCATATTGAAAAAGGTCGACAAACGCCTTATTAACATATATGATTCTATCATCCAAATCGGTAATAACCACACATTCGCCAATGCTATGTATGGCTTTAACAAGCATTAAGATTTTTTCATTAGTTTCTTTGCTTGCAGTTATATCTTCTTTTAGAGCCATGAATTTCACTATCTCCCCTTTTGCATTTTTTACTGGGGATATAATCGCACTCTCCCAATATAAGTCCCCGTTCTTCTTTTTATTATGAAACTCCCCTTTCCATACCCCACCAGCGGTGATAACATCCCAAAGCTTCTTATATTCTTCTTTTGGTTTTTCTCCACCACTAAAAATCCTGGCGTTTTTTCCTAATAATTCACTTGTTTCATACCCAGTAAGCTCATAAACTGCAGAGTTTACATATTCAATATTCCCATTAATATCAGTAATTTCAATTGAGGCTTTACTTTGCTCAACGGCTAGGCTTAGTATTTGCATGCCTTCTTCAACTTTCTTCCTTTCGGAAATATCAAAACAGGAGCCAATATAACCTAAGAATTCACCATCGGTTGTAAAACGGGGCACACCATTATCCAATAACCAATGATATTCACCATCGGCGTGCATAAGGCGGTATTCCATTCTAAAGGAGACCTGCATTTTGAAAGATTCAAGATAGGTATCGAGACAAACCTGTAAGTCTTCGGGATGAACCCCTTCTGCCCACCCATTTCCCATTTCTTGTTCAAGGGTTCTGCCGGTAAAGTTAAGCCAGGTTTGATTAAAGTAATTGCATAAAGTATCTATACCTGACATCCAAATTAAGACCGGTGCAGTGTCAGCTAAATGCCTGAAACGCAATTCGCTTTCTAACAATGCATCTGCAGCCTGTTTTCGATCAGTGACATCCCTTATGATACCCACTGAATGCCAAGCATCGTCGATATTAATTGATGAAACCGAAATCTGCACGGCTATTTCCTTTCCATCTTTTCGAATCGCAAACAAATCTCGTATTTTATCCATTCCACTTCCATCGCCTGTCTTCTGAAACTCAGGAAAGGCTGCATTATGTGCTTCATGATACTGAGAAGGGGCCATTAAATCATGTAAGTTTTTGCCGAAAGCTTCAGTACTTGAATATCCGAACATATTTTCGGCTGCCCCATTCCAAAAGCTTATTTTACCTTTTTCATCCATCATCAAAATGGCATCCTTAGCTGTTTCCGTTATAGCATTTCTACGCGCAGTAACCTCTTGAAGGTTTAACTCTGCTATCTTACGATCGCTAGTGTTTATTACGATTCCATCTAATTTCAGGGGCTTTCCGCTAGAATCTCTTTCAGTAATTGAACCAACATCATAAAACCAAATATACTCTCCTGATTTAGTTCTAATTCTATATTCTACTTCATATTTATCTAATGTTCCCTGCAAGTGCTCTTTCATGGCCAACATGGCTTTTTCATAATCATCAGGGTGAAGTAGATCAGTGAAATGTTTATAATGAGTAAACTCTTTCTTAGGATAGCCGAGCATATCAGTTTTCTGTTTCCCAAAAAAAACATTTCCTGTTATAACATCCATTTCCCACCAAGCCATACTTGCTCCTTTCATGGCCAATTCTAACCTTGCATCATTTACTTCTCCGGCTTTTTCTAATATTACTCGTTGCGAAACATCAACAGCGTTTAGGAGGTAGTGATCTGTTTTTTCTTCAAACTTTGCAGTCAAATGAATATGCACGGGGGACTTACTTTCACTTGCCAAAGTCAACTCACAACTTGACTGCGTTTTGCTTTTAAACACCAATTCTAAAAAAGGCATGAAACTTGATTTGCTTTCTAAAGATAAGAAATCAACAAATCGTCTACGGTTTAAATTCCTTCTTTCAACACCAAGCATATTTGCACCACAAAGATTTAGTTCGCAAATTTCCCCCAATTTAGTAAGAGTGAAATAAGCAGTAGGTGCAAAATCGTACAAATAAGCATACTTTATGGCATCGGCCTCAGCTTGCTCCTTTGCACGAATGAGTTCATGATTCTGCATTTCCAGTTCTACTTTATGCACCTCAAACTCGTGTTGGAGTTTCAAAGCTTCAACATCAGTAAGAGGGTGGGCATTTTGGAGTGGGGTTACCTTTTCCAAACGGTCTTCTGCCTTTTTGCGAAGATTGTCGGCTTTTGCTTTACGATTATTCTGCTTCATATTGCTCTTTATTAATGTAGTTCAAACCTTAATAGACTTGAACGATATATTTACGATTATGCCTTTACTTATTAAATTTCTCCATTAAGTCATTTACATGAAATTCAAGAAGGATCTTATTATACATTACTAATGAAATTTATAATAAAATATTGGTTCTGTGTTATTTCACAACAAAGCCTGTTCTAAGTATGCGGTTTCAAAGTTAATTTTTTTTGATTTAACTGCAATGAAAACATTAAATCCTGTGTCAATAATATAGATTTCAAAATATATACATAGCTGTATTTTGCAGTCAAAAACCAACTAAGAGGAATTTGGGCACAAAAAAAGCCTCTCTTTTACAAGAGAGGCTAACCCTAACAATAATGAAAACAATTACTTTTTTTTAAGAAAAAAAAGCAATATTATTTGCTCATAGCGTGTGTTTGACGCATGAGTTTTGATTTTAAATTGGATGCTTTGTTTTTATGAATAACCGATTTCTTAGCTAATTTATCAATAAGCGAAATCATATCAGGTAATTTTTCAACTGCAGGTTCTTTTGTATTAAGTGCCCTGAATTTCTTTAATGCATTACGCATTGTTTTTGCATCGTAACGGTTACGGAGTCTACGTGTTTCGTTTGCTCTAATTCTTTTTATTGAAGACTTATGATTTGCCATATATTCAAATTTCGGTTTTTAACGGACTGCAAAAATACACAATATTTTTAAATTACAAATACTATACTCAAAATACTTTGTTTTATTATTTCGGTGCCATCCGAAACATTATCATTGCTATGACACCAAAGATTAAATTAGGTATCCATACTGCAATAATAGGCGGAAGGCTTCCAAAGGTTGCAAACGTAGTTGAAATTTGCATAAACAAGATATAACTAAAGCTTACGATTAAGCCGTAGCCTAGGTGCATCCCTATTCCTCCCCGCATTTTCCTGCTCGACACAGCCATTCCTATCATTGTTAAAATAATGGTTGAGAATGGGAATGCAAGTCTTTTGTGTTTCTCAACTTCATAGAGTTTGATTAAATCAGAACCTTTTATTTTCTCTTTATCAATATAAGTCCTAAGCTCACCATAATTCATAGTTTCGTAATCTTCTTTCTGTATCATGAAATCGGAAGGTTTCAAAGGGAGGGTAACTCTCATCATTTTACCAGTTTCTACTTGTTCGTGCATCCCATTAAATGTACGCCTATAATAATCGTTTAATGTCCATTGGTTGATAATGGTATCATAAACCATATTTCTTGCTGTAATTTTATAAAACATACCTACTTCAGAGCTCATATTTTCGAGTGAAAAATTTGAAGCTGTTTTTAAGCGGTTATCATAATACTCAACATAAGCAAAAACACCAGGGCTTAACTGAAGATGTATATTCCGCTCTTTATTTTTAGTCATTTTCTCAACATACTTATTCCTGAAATTAATTCGTATCTGATTAGAATGTGGGATAACGAAATTGGCAAGGTAAAACGACATTAACGCAATAAGTACTGCTGAAATCAAATAAGGCCTGAATATTCTTCGGTAACTCACCCCACTGCTCAACATGGCAATAATTTCGGTGTGACTGGCCATTTTTGAAGTAAAGAATATGACAGCAATAAAAGTAAAGAGAGGACTAAATAAATTTGCGAAATAAGGAATGAAATTCAAGTAATATTGGAAAACTATTTCCTTAAGGGGAGCTTGTTTGTCGATAAAATCATCTACCTTTTCAGAAATATCAAAAATGATAACAATCACAATTATTAAAGCTAATGAGTAGAAAAATGTACTCAGGAACTTTCTAATAATGTATATATCTATTTTCTTTAAAGGAATTCTCATAAACGATTTTGTAAGCGTTGGACCATTACTGTTTTCCAATTTGAAAACTCACCTGAAATAATTTTATTTCGTGCTTCACCAACCAACCATAAATAAAATGCTAAATTATGGATACTTCCTATCATAGGACCAAGCATTTCACCTGCCACAAATAAGTGCCTGAGGTATGCTTTAGAATAAAAACCATCAACGAAAGAACTTCCATTTGGGTCGATAGCACTAAAGTCGTCCTTCCATTTTTCATTCTTAATATTGATGATACCCTCTGAAGTAAACAACATTCCGTTTCTTCCGTTTCGGGTGGGCATTACACAATCAAACATATCAACTCCTAACGAAATACATTCAAGTATATTGGCAGGAGTGCCCACTCCCATCAAATATCGTGGTGATTCCTCAGGTAAATATTGGCAAACTAAATCGGTAAGTTCATACATGGTTTCAATTGGTTCGCCAACAGACAAACCTCCAATAGCATAACCATTTGCTTTTTTTGACGCAATATATTCTGCACTCTGCTTACGCAAATCATTATACACGCTGCCTTGAACTATAGGAAAAAGATTTTGCTCGTAACCATAAGGGCATTCAGTATTATCAAATTGTTGAATGCAACGATCGAGCCACTTATGGGTCAGTTTCATCGAATTCTGAGCATAAGTATAGTCGCAAGGGAAAGGAGTACACTCATCGAATGCCATCATAATATCAGCACCAATCTTACGCTGTATATCCATAACATTTTCGGGTGTAAAAGTATGTTTTGAACCATCAATATGAGAACGAAAAACAACTCCTTCTTCATTAAGTTTGCGGTTTGCACTAAGAGAATAAACCTGATATCCACCACTATCAGTTAATATAGGCTTATGCCATCCATTAAACTTATGCAAACCCCCAGCCTGTTCTAAAATCCCTGCACCGGGACGAAGATATAAATGATAGGTATTTCCTAATATTATTTGCGCCTTGATATCCTCATGCAATTCCTTTATATGTATCCCTTTCACCGAACCTATAGTTCCAACAGGCATAAAAATCGGAGTTTTTATTTCACCATGTGCAGTTATGATGGTACCTGCTCTGGCTGATGATGATGTATCGACATACTCCTTAGTAAACTTCATTCAATTATTTTTGGCAAAAGTAATGCTTTTAAGCCTAACTAATAATGTTAAAAACACTGTGAGTTTCTTTTTTTAAACTTTTGTAGGGTTGATGAAGTATTCTATAATTTTGCAACTTAATTTATTTTCGATGCTCGAACTTCTTACCCAGAACGAATTGCTCAATCAGGTCATTTTTATTATCTTCACTTCCTCTATAGGGATATTGTCGTTATATTACTGGGTGATTTTCTGCAGACTTGCCTTCATAAGGCTTAAACCAAAAGACATACCAAAAGAAGGAGTCTCTGTTGTTATATGTGCTAAAAACGAAATTTTAAACCTTAAAAAGAATCTTCCACACATTTTCAATCAAGATTACCCACTATTTGAGGTAGTGGTTGTTAATGATGAATCTGATGATGATACGCATTTCTTTTTGATGGATTTGCAGCACGAACATCCCAATTTGAAGATAGTGGATGTAAAGAATAGTGTTATATTCTTCAAAGGGAAAAAATTTCCTTTATCCATTGGAATAAAATCAGCTACTTATGATATTATTTTGCTGATTGATGCCGATTGTTATCCGAAAAGTGATCAATGGATAAGGAATATGCAAAAACATTTTTCGGGGAAAACCGAAATTGTTTTGGGATATGGTGCCTATGAAAAGAAAAAAGGCCTTCTTAACAAGTTAATCCGCTTCGACACCATGCATATTGCCATGCAATATCTTTCTTTTGCCAAATCTGGCTTGCCTTATATGGGGGTAGGTCGCAATCTTGCCTACCGAAAAAGTCTTTTCTATCGCAATAAAGGATTTATTTCTCATTATAAAATCTCTTCGGGCGATGACGATTTATTTATTAATCAGGTGGCAAACAGCAAAAACACTGTTATTGAACTTAGCCACGATAGTCATACCATTTCTGCCCCGAAAACCACTTTTACTGATTGGTATTATCAAAAGAAAAGACATCTATCAACCTCTATACATTATAAGTTTATTCACAAGTTCCTTTTAAGTTTATACCCTTTTAGCATAGTGGTATCATACATTACATTGATTTTTCTCCTCATAACCCAATACAATATATACGCAGTGCTTTCGTTAATATCTTTCAGGATTATTAGTATGATGATAATATTTTATTTCAACATGCGAAAACTAAACGAAAGAATATCCCCCATTGCTATCCCTCTCTACGAGTTGCTTTTCATCAAACTGAATGTCATTTTTTATTTGTTCTCATTTCATAAAAAAAATAACAAATGGAAGTAAATCCAAATTTAACCAATAAGGCACAAAAAGATTATCATCTTGTTTTAAAAGCACTTCAGGGCGACCAAAGGGCTTATACTCATTTAATGGATAATTACAGAGATACCTTATATTTTACTTTGCTTAAAATGACTAGTAGCGAATTAAATGCTGAGGATTTAACTATTGAAGCATTTGGAAAAGCTTTTAAAAATCTACATCAATACACGCCTGAATATGCTTTTAGCACTTGGCTCTTTCGAATTGCCACCAATAATTGTATCGATTTTATAAGGAAAAATAGATTGGATATCATTTCAGTAGACAACCCTTCAGGCGAAGAAGATGGAGCTACATTCGTTAAAGATATCCGCACACAAACCCTCGACCCTGAAGAGAATTTCATCCATAAACAGAAAATACAGGTAATACGAAGTGTGGTTAAGAGGCTTAAACCTCACTATCGACAATTAGTTGAATTGCGTTACTTTAAAGAATATTCCTATGAAGAAATTGCCACTGAACTCAATTTACCTATTGGGACAGTTAAGGCTAAACTCTTTAGAGCAAGAGACTTACTTTATCAGATTCTTAAAGATTCACACGATAAAATTTAAACTAAGGTTGCAAATAATTCTTGCTTAACCTTTATTAGCTAGTTGCCCACAAGCAGCACTAATATCACTACCACGGCTGCGGCGAACATTCACCACAATATTCATATCTTTTAAGAATTCTGCAAATTCGGTAACCTTACGCATTTGAGCAGTCTTAAATTGCTTCATATCGGTTTGGTTATAAGGTATCAGATTAATCTTCACAGGAAAATTGCGACAAAAATTAGCCAGTTCTTTGGCACTCTTCAAATCGTCATTCAATTTATCAAAAAGAATATACTCTATGGTAATTCGCTGACCTGTTACTTCGTGGTAATAACGTAAAGCATCAATAAGATTTTTGATCGGCTCAACATCATTAAATGGGATGAGAGAAGATCGTAGCTCATCATTAGCTGCATGTAGCGAAAGGGCCAGATTTACATTTGTCTTTTCGTCGGCTAAGCGCTTGATTTGTTTCGAAATTCCAACTGTCGAAACGGTTATCCTAGTGGGCGACATCCCCATTCCTTCCGGAGAAGTAATCATTTGTATTGCCTTAAGCAAAGCCTCGAAATTCAACAAAGGTTCACCCATACCCATAAAAACAATATTGCTCAGTTTGCTTCCTGATTGCTCAATTGCTTTTTGATCAAGGCAAAATAACTGATCCATTATTTCATCAAACGACAGATTTCTTTTAAACCCAAGACTTGCTGTTGCACAAAAATGACACCCCAACTTACATCCTACCTGAGATGAAATGCAAGCTGTATTTCGTTTTGCATCAGGTATCAGCACTGCTTCAATCACATTTCCATCGAACAAACGCAGGGTGGTTTTGAAGGTTCCATCCTTGCTTAACTGTGAATGGAAAGGAACTGCATTGAGTATCTCAAATTCTTTGTTTAGTTGCTCTCTAAGTGGTAGCGACAAACTCGACATCTGTTTAAAATCAACGGTCTGTTTCTTCCACAACCATTCCCAAATTTGTTTGGCCCTGAAAGCTGGGTGACCTTTTTCGGCAATTGCCAGACTTAATTCCTCTTTTGTTAGGGAACGGATATTTATTTTTTTCGATTTTTTACCAACTGTCATCTTTTTTAGCTTTAAATTTCATGCTTTCTTTCAGGCTTACTATCAGTTCTTTTATTTTTTCGTCCACTTGCAACAAATTCGAATTGGTATAGCCATCAATATAGGTACTTTTACTGTCGAGCCAGCGCTCCAGGGGATAATATGACTGGGTTTTAAGGTTAAATTTGCTGAACGAGTAGCGATATCTGCCTTCCTTTCCTTCGATGCTGAAGGTGTAGGATATCACTCCATTATCCACTTTCGTACTATCGGGCAAATACTTATGAATTTTAAAGCGAGCAATGCCTTCGAGTTTGGCATTCTTCGCGTCGCGTATATTCGTAACATCTGTAGGGTTCGGAAAAGTCTTATTAATCCAAGTTAATGCACGGTTATAGAAATCGTCGGCAGTGCCGGTTTCTTTCACTACTTCCTTATAGGTAATCAGCTTGGTATCTTCATCAACAGACAGATTTGAGGTGGGGGCTGTTGTGATTTGGGCAATAGATGACAGGGCGATTCCGGCAAAAAAAGCCAGACTTAATAAAATGCGTTTCATGTTGAATATAATATTGAATTATGTAGTTAAGGGGCTACAAAGCTACAAAAATAAAGCCAAACTTTTTAATTGGAATTCCGGCAAGGCTTTTTCCAATGATTTTTAGGGGGGTGAAGTGTGCCAAAGTTGTGGCACTTTCCCTTGTCAATTTCCTTTAACAACCTTCCTATATTCCAACCTCTCCCCATTCTCAAACCTAATAACATACATCCCACCTGCAAGTCTGTTTGTTGGAATAATTATCTTTCCTACCATACTCCCCTTGCAGATAAGCTGCCCAATTGTATTATATATCTCGAACCAAATTGGAATGGTATTTCCTTTTGCTTCAATGGTAAGTTCATCTATCACAGGGTTAGGATAAACATTTATTACAACAACAGGCTTCGATATAAAGGTATCGCACCTTACCACCGAAACATCATCCACTAAATAATAATCATAATCATTTGACAGAGTAGAAAAATAATTTTATTTATAACGCTATCATTTAAAAAATTCTCAATAGTTATAAACTGTTCTCCTCCCATTGCCAAATAAGTGCCACTTACCTTTGTCCAATTTAGTGTATCAGTTATAATATTACTTGAAGGATTTTCAATGTCAGGAGGTAATATAATTGGTGTTCCTCCTAAGGTAAGTATACTATCCTTAGTAAATATTAAACCAAATGCATCAGTTGCCCAATGTGCAAACCCTGAATTATTTATCCAAAATTCTACACAATATTTTGCTCCAGAATCAAGAGATTGAATTAGTTTTACTTCAATATATTCTCTACCCCAAGTTGGACTCCAGAAATGAAAACCTGCAAACGCATTTCCTGTTCTTGGATATTGAAATCCTATAGGGCCAAAGATAGGAACGCCAACATACCCATTAATTGAATTATTACATAGATTAAAATAATCGCTCGAACAATCTAAATTTCCATTAATATCTTTCATGCCTGCAAACCATGGTATAGCTTTATATATTTCAGATGTTGTAAATGGACAATCAATATAGTTTTCAAAACTATAGTTAGGCACAAGATTTTGTCCATACCCCCTCCCCAACACAAAAAACAATAATATTATGAATGATTTTTTCATTAAGAATAATAAGCTAAAACCAATTCAAAATTAGGCAAAATAATAATGCAAGAGAAATATTTATTTTTTTTTGTTCAGAATGCTTTTTATTTGAAGAAATTTGTATAACTTTGTTGCGGCTTAATTTCGTTTTGCCGGCTATAAAATTGGATAATAACACCCCTTTTTTATTCGCCTTAAAGTAAGCCCATTAAGCATAAATGTTCTTTGAAAGGTTGAATATTTAAAAACATAAGTTTCTATTATCCATTATAGTTTTTATAATGCAAAAATTATTTCTGTTCTTCAGAATTAGTTTCTGTTCTTCAGAATTGGTTTCTATTCTTTAAAATTGGATTTTATTCTTCAGAATTGGTTTCTGTTCCTCAGAATTGGATTCTATTCTTCAGAATTGGTTTCTGTTCTTCAGAATTGGTTTCTGTTCTTCAGAATTGGTTTCTATTCTTCAGAATTGGTTTCTGAACGCATCTAAACCATTTAGGAGCCTTACTAAACCATTTAGGAGCTTTGCTAAAGTGTTTAGGTGAGCTCAAAATATATTTTGGGAAGGGCAGGTCGACTACTTATATGATTTTAAAATTCAACAAATGGTCAATATAAAATTCAATATATTTCAAATAATAAATTTAATATTCAACAAAAACAATAATTATGATTCGAGCGTCAATTGATTTTCTGGGTTTTGGCTACCTGGAATTAATGAATTTTACAAAGATTATAATTGTAAAATCAAATGGGAATTCACTTGTCCCAAATTTGCCTGCTGATATTGCAGCATTAATTGCTGCAGATTTAAGCTTATCCAATGCCTACACAGCCTGGGAGGTTGAAAAAGGCAAAACTGAACATGATACGTTAAATACGGCTCATGATAATCTATGCGGCTTACTTACACAAGATGCCGATTATGTTACCCTTGTATCTCAAGGGGATGCTACTAAAATAAATTCTACAGGTTTTCATGCTACCTTGGGAAAATCTTCCTCTACAGGTGAAAACTATTATGTTAAGGTTGGTGATAATTCTGGTGAAGTTATTCTTTTTTATGCTAAAGAAGATAACGAAGTAGCAGTGGTTTGGTTAGTTGCTAAATTGAAAACTGTCCCCACTGATGATGATTACAGATATTTAGTTTCTACAAATTTGAATTTATATGTAAAGGACGGTTTCGAAAGGGGTTCCTGCTGTTGGTTTAAGGCTGTTGGTGTAAAAACAGGCAAAAACGAAACCAATGAAGATTTCATGCCTGCCATTATGAAGTTTATTCCATAAAAAAAATAAATTCGTATTACATAAGGCTTGCCATTGGCAAGCCTTTTTCTTTTCCTAAAACCTAATAGTCTTCAGCCTAACAGCCTGATTTCTTTATGTTACAGCTTTTCAAATCGCTAATTCGCCAATTCCCCAAATTATATAATTCTATCATTGTATAATTATATAATTATTTAATTTCCTTTTGTACTGAGCAACTTCACCCTCCCAAAAACCCCATCGCCAAGCCCAGCAACTCCTCCTCCGCATCCGCATGAACCCAATGTCCTGCATTTGCAATGGTTTTTATCTCGAAATGGGTAAACAACTGTTCTATTAAAGGAATATCGTGTTCCATCAGATAAGCCGATAAGCCCCCTCTCACAAAGAGGGTGGGAACATCGCTTGCTGTTGAGGACGTAATTTCCTCATATATATAAGGTAGATTCTCGTAAAGAGCATTCAGATTGAGCCGCCACCCCAATCGATTAGGACGTATCCAGTATAAATTCTTCAAAACAAAAAGCAGCAAACGCCTTTCGGGTATTTGTTTAGCTAAAAACGTCTCTGCTTTCTCTCGGCTTGTAATTTCATCAAAATCAACCGAAAGCATTACCTCTATCAAACTTTGATGCTCGTTATAATGCTTATAGGAGCGCGGACTAATATCTACAACCATCAATTTCCCCACCCGTTCGGGGCTGCACAAAGCAAGTTTCATTGCCAGCTTCCCTCCCATCGAATGCCCAATGATATTTGCCTTTTCAATCTCTAGCTTATCCATCAATTCAATAACATCATCCATCATAGCATCATAATTATGGACCCTGCTATGCTCCGATAAGCCATGATTCCTAAGATCAGGAATAATGATGTTTGCAATAGAACTTATGCTTCTGGCGAAATGCACCCAATTATCCGAAACACCAAACAAACCATGCAGTATGATGATGGGTTTCCCTTCATTTCCAATATGTCGGTATGATAATAGCATCTTTAAAATTCCAAATTCCAAGTCTCAAGCTCCAAATTCCAAGAGTTTTCCAACAAATTGCACCTTTGGGTCTTGCAATTTGGGATTTGGGTCTTGGTTCCTTCACTTTCGGCTAAAGCCCATGCCCGAATTTTATTATAAGTCCGCCGGCAAAAGCACAACGGCAATGAAAATAAATTCATTTCATTATTCATTATTAATTATTCATTACCCTGCTTCCACCTTGGGTCTTGGATTTTGGAATTTGGAATTTGGGTCTTTAACTATTTCTTAAGTTCTTGAAGATATGCAATTATTGTCTTCTCGAGTCCGAGGTATAAGCTGTCGCAAATAAGCGCATGTCCAATCGAAACTTCAAGCAAACAGGGCACATTTCTTGAGAAATAATATAAATTATCAAGATTAAGGTCGTGACCTGCATTAACACCCATTCCCGCCCTAACAGCGGCTTCAGCACCCAAGAGATAATCTTCAATAGCGATTTCACGATTTAAAGAATAGTTCTTTGCATAAGCTTCGGTATACAACTCAACTCTATCGGTCCCAATATCAGCAGCATAATTAATAAGTTCAACTACAGGGTCGATAAAAATAGAAGTTCGAATGCCTTTGTCTTTAAATTGTTTAATAATTGGAATCAGGAAATCTTTATAATCAATAGTATCCCAACCCGAATTAGAAGTCAAAGCATCAGGAGGATCAGGCACTAAAGTCACCTGATGGGGATGAACACTAAGCACCAATTCAATGAAATTTTCAGAAGGATATCCTTCTATATTAAATTCGGTTTTCAGCAAAGGCTTCAACCTACGAACATCATCGAAACGAATATGACGTTCGTCAGGACGAGGATGCACTGTGATACCTTGTGCCCCGAATCTTTCACAATCGAGTGCTACTTTAACTACGTCAGGGAGATTGCCACCACGTGCATTTCGCAAGGTAGCTATTTTGTTGATGTTTACACTAAGCTTTGTCATATTGAAAAGAAATTATCTTACAAAATTACTATTATTTCAACAGAATTCTATACTTTTGATACTTGAATCAAAACTTACTGATGACAGAAAAAACTTTTACCTTAGAAAACGTTAATCCCCTAGAGATTTTCGGAATCTACAACAGCAATCTTCTTTTAATGCAAAAAATCTTTCCGAAGCTCAAACTTGTTGCACGCGGAAACGACATAAAAGTGACAGGTGCTGCTGCTGAAATTGAATTATTTGAAAATAAATTCGCAATGATGCTTCTTCATTTCGAGAAATTCGGCAAGCTTACTGAAAGTGACATTGTTTCATTAAATGAGATGGATAATGCAGGCGATTTCTCACAAGAAAGCGAAACAAACGGGGTGTTGGTGCACGGAAGAAATGGCTTGCTGATTAAAGCTATCACTCCTAATCAACAAAAGTTAGTTGACATTGCTGAAGAAAACGATTTGGTATTTGCTATAGGCCCAGCAGGAACCGGAAAAACATACACTGCCGTTGCTATTGCCGTTAGGGCCTTAAGGAACAAACAGGTCAGAAGGATTATCCTTACCCGACCCGCTGTTGAAGCAGGTGAAAACCTCGGTTTTCTTCCGGGTGATTTAAGGGAAAAGTTAGACCCTTACATGCAACCTCTTTATGATGCATTACGCGATATGATTCCTTCGGCAAAACTTCTTTCCTATTTCGAAGACGGAACTATTGAAATTGCCCCTCTGGCATTTATGCGTGGAAGAACCCTCGATAATGCCTTTGTAATATTAGATGAAGCACAAAATGCCAGTCAAAATCAATTGAAAATGTTTTTAACTCGCATGGGAAAATCGGCAAAGTTCATTGTTACGGGAGATGTCACGCAAATAGATTTACCAAAGAACCAACCTTCAGGCCTTACTATAGCCGTTGATTTACTTAAAAACATCGAAGGGATTGGATTTATTACCCTCGACGAAAAAGATGTTGTTCGTCACAAATTGGTTCGCAAAATAATATACGCATTTCAAAAAAATCAAATATAAAATTATGATACAAGCAATTACAAATACTTCGTTTTCCTTCCCTAATCAAACGGCTTTTTATAAAGGCAAGGTTAGGGATGTTTACACAATTGACAACACTTACATGGTGATGATTGTAAGCGATAGAATTTCTGCATTTGATGTAGTGCTTCCCAAAGGCATTCCATACAAAGGCCAGGTACTTAATCAAATCGCATCGCTGTTCTTAGACGCAACCCGCGACATTGTCCCCAATTGGAAACTCATTGAATGCGACCCCATGGTAAGCATAGGAAGTTTTTGCAAACCATTCCCTATAGAAATGGTTATTCGGGGGTATCTTTCTGGACATGCTTGGCGCGAATATAAAGAAGGCAAACGTATGCTTTGCGGTGTTGTCATGCCCGACGGAATGAAAGAAAATGATAAATTCCCCAGTCCTATTATTACACCTACTACGAAAGAGGATATAGGTCATGATGAAGATATTTCTAAAGAAGAAATTCTTCA
This sequence comes from uncultured bacterium, assembly GCA_903922465.1. Lineage (GTDB taxonomy): Bacteria > Bacteroidota > Bacteroidia > Bacteroidales > CAIXTV01 > CAIXTV01. Next base: position 25,214 of record CAIXTV010000022.1, on the reverse strand, counting down.
TTTGAGACTCATTTCGAAGGAGGATTATGAATTAATGGAGAAATACACTTATGCCTTATTTGAAAGAGGAACTCAAATGGCTGCTCAACAAGATTTGATATTAGTGGACACCAAATATGAGTTTGGCAAAAAAGACGATGAAATTATTCTGATTGATGAAATTCATACTCCCGATTCTTCACGCTATTTCTATAAAGAAGGATATCAAGATAGGCAAAATCAAAACTTACCTCAACGTCAACTTTCGAAAGAGTTTGTAAGAGAGTGGTTAATCGAAAGAAACTTCCAAGGGAAAGATGGTCAAACAGTTCCTGAAATGGATGATGCTTTTGTGAAACAAGTTTCGGAGAGGTATATTGAGCTTTTCGAACAAATTACGGGTAAAGAGTTCATTGCTTCCCCTTCAAGCGATGCTTTGTTGCATAGAATAGAAAATAATATTCTTGACGCATTAGGTAAACTATAAATTTCTCCTTTTCAAACTTTCCTCTCACTCTTTTGTTTCTTTGAAACACCGTTCTCCAATTAATTTAAACCTTATGCAAATAAAGAAATTTCTATTTCTAACCGTTCTTTTCATTTTTTCTCATTCCATTTTTGCTCAGCAAAATATCAAGAATGTAATCATCTTAATTCCTGACGGGACAAGTGCTGATATCATTACATTATCGCGTTGGTATCAAAACAATCAGGCTTTAGCTGTAGATGAAATTATTTGTGGCTTGGTGAAAACCCATTCTGTTGAGAATAAAATAACTGATTCGGCTCCATCTTCTACAGCTTATGCTACCGGAGAAAAAACCAAAAGTGGATATATTGGAGTTGATTCTTCAAAAGCACCCCTCTGGTCTGTTTTGGAACTATCGAAGTTGAAAGGAATGTCAACAGGCATTGTTGCTACTTGTCAGTTTCCACATGCCACTCCTGCAGACTTTGTTTGTCATTATTTCGACAGAGAAGCTTATGATACTTTAAGTCATCAGTTTATCAATAACTCGCCTGATGTTGTTTTCACTGGGGGTTATCGCAATATTCTTGAAAGCAAATTAGAATTCAGGTTAAAAGACACTTCGAAATTTACTTTTATTTCAAATTACAATAGCTTTAAATCTCTCGGCAGCCTTGCATTCAGAGATAAACCTGTTTGGGGTTTATTTAATAACTGGCAAAACAGCAATAAATATTTGTCATTCGATTGCGACAGAGACACGACCAAAGAGCCCTCCCTATCAGAAATGGCGCAAAAGGCTATTGAAATTTTATCGAAAAACCCTAAAGGATTTTTCTTAATGGTGGAAGGAAGTCAAATAGATTGGGCTGCGCATTCGAATGACCCTAAAGCCGCCGTTACCGATTTCATTGCTTTTGATAAAGCAGTGGGTGTTTGTCTTAAATATGCTAAAAGTAATAAAAACACAGTAGTTATCGTTTGCCCTGATCATGGGAATGGAGGAATTTCTATAGGAAACACCAATAGTAATAGTTTTTATGATGAACTTAAGATAAAAGACAAAATCATTGCCCCATTAAAAACAGCACAACATTCAGCTTCATGGGTGGTAGAGAATTTATTTAAGAATATTGACTCAACTCAAGAGACCATACCTGCCGTTATCGCCATCATTTCATTTATAAAGAAGGAATATTATATTTCATTATATAAAGATGAGGCCGAAAACATTTTCAACACTCTCATATTTGCAAAAAACAACTCTTTGAAAAAAGATTCATGTCTGAGCGAAATTAGGTATTTCCTCACAGGAAAGCTTAGCTGGGAATCATATGTAGGCTGGACTACTCATGGGCATACAGGAGAAGATGTCTTCCTTGGAATGTATCATCCCTATAACGACCGTTTAACTGGAGTTATTGACAACACTGATGTTGCAAAATATATTGCCCGTCAATTAGGCTTGGGTATTCTGCCAAGGAGAAAGTAAATTCTCCAAACATATAGAAACAAAAAAGAGTAGCCGTTTAGCTACTCTTTTTTTTATGATTTGGAGTTTGGTCTAATTAGAGTTATTCTTCAAATATTTCAGTTTAACTTCGAGGAAATTAACTTCGTCTTTCGATTTCTGAATCTTATTTAAAAATTCTTCTTTTAGCAAATCTGCCTTTTTTGAAGAAGCTAAGAAGCCAATATTGTTTTCCCAGAGATTTATATCGTCTTTGATTTTCTGAATTTTCAGCGCAAGAGCATTCTTTTCGCGGATGATATCAAACTTAGCATTTGGACTGTTTTTCATATCCTCAACACGATGTTTGAACTCTTGAGATTTAATTTCTACCGAGTTAATTTTAAGTTTATCAAGTTGAACATTAATTGAAGTGCGGAATTTCACATGAAGACTATCTTTTTCACTCATGGGAACATGTCCGATTTCAGACCATTCGCGTTGGAAATCTTTTAGAATATTGAGATTTTCGCTTCTGTCGTTACCAAATTGAAATTCATCGATTTTTTGAATTAATTCGAGTTTTTTCTTGAGGTTTTCGTCTTCATGTTGCTTAATGTGCTTAAAGAACTCTGTTTTTGTCTGGAAAAATTCATCACTAGCGCCTCTAAAGCGTTTCCAAACTATTTCGGCATAACGACGAGGAACAGGCCCAATTTTCTTCCATTCGCCTTGTAGGCGAATTAATTGCTCTGTTGTATTGCGCCAATCCTGACTGTTTTTCACAGCTTCGGCTTGTGCACAAAGATCGAGTTTCAGATTATAGTTATTTACTTGCTCATCTTTAATTTTACCAAAATAATCTTTTTTTGATGAGAAGAAAGTTTCGAGTGCATTGCGGAAGCGTTCCCAAATTTCATTATTGAGTTTTTTTGGTGCTGGTCCGAGGCTTCTCCATATTTTAATCAGGTCGTTAGCTTCATTGTTTTGTGCTTGCCATTGATTAAGTTTGGTGCTTTCGGCGCCTATCATCGATTCAATTTTTTCGCAAAGGGCAACTTTAGCTAAATAATTATTTTCTTGTTCAGCATACTGTTGATCATAAAACTCCTGACGGTCTTTATTGATTTTATCGGTTGCTGTTTTAAAGCGATCCCAAATTTCATCCTTCTTATCCATAGGAACAGGCCCAATTTCTTTCCATTCTTCGTGATATTTTTGAAGTGCTTGAAAAGCTTTTAGGGTTGAAGGCTCTATTAATAATTCCTCTGTTTTTTCGCAGAGTATCATTTTTTGTTCCAGATTTTTCTTTAAGTCGAGATCTTTGAGTTCTTTATTGATTTTGATTTTATCAAAGAACTTTTCAACCAAATAATGATAGGTGTGCCAAAGGTTGGTAACCTCACCTTGAGGTACCATACCGATATCTTTCCATTTTTCTTGAAGTGAAGTAAACTCATCGTAAGTTTTCTTTAGGGTTTCTTCTGAATCAATCAACACTTTAAGTTGCTCGAGTATAAGATTTTTTGCTTCAAGATTTTTTACTTTAACTTTTTCTTGGCCATCATTGAATATGGCTTTCTTTTCTTTATAAACGGCAAAAGCGGCATGGAAGCGATCTTCCAAAATGTCGTCGGATTTGTCGTAATCATCATTATTGCCACCTTCAGCAATAAAGGCATTATATTTTTGTGATTTTTCTTCTTTATTAATTTTCAGGAAAGCAACTTTTATGAGAGCAACTTTGTTTTTCACCGAATTGATATCATCGGTTTTCACAACGTTTTCTAGCAATTCCACTAAATGCTCACGTGAGAGGGTGTTTAAATCTTCTTCGGTGGTTTCATCTTTAGTTTCGTCGAGGATTTCTTCTTCGGTTTCTTCGAGGATTTCTTCCTGAATGCTGTTGATTTCGGCGAGCATTTCTATTGCCTGAACTGAAGTTTCGGCAGTAATCATAGGTTCGTCGATTGGCATTTCTTCTTTGGCAATTGTTTCAGCAACTACTGCCTGAGCTTCCATAGGAGCTTCAATCATTTCAATTGCTGCTTCATGGATAGTTTCTGTTGATTCCTCAGCAATGGTTTGTGGTGCTTCAATTGCAACTTCCATTATTTCGGCTGGCGGTTCGATGGCTTCTACAACAATTGTTTCGGCCAAAACTTCTTCTGCAGGCATCTCTGCGGTTGTTTCAGGAATTTCCATGGCAACTTCCATCATTTCGACGGGCTGTTCAATAGGGTTTCCCTCGTTTACATTTTCTTCAAATGTTTCTGGTTTAACATCTTCAACAGTAATTTCTGTTGAAACATTTTCGGATACTGCCACTTCCGGCATTTCCTCTAGGGCTGTGATGATGGTTTCATTTTCGGGATTCCCGAAGGTTTCTTCTGAAATAGTTTCAGTTTGATGTTGAGCTTCTGTTGAACTGACTTCCTGTAAGTTGTTATTTTCTTCAGGGAGTTGTTCGTTTTCTAATTTGTTTTCCATAAAGGTAATAAGATTAATTTAATTAATTGTTGACAGATCCAGAAATTCGATTTGTGGTCGGACTTCATTACATAGATTACATATATTTGTTTTTCAAATAGGAGGCAAAAATAAAGAAATTTGGTTTAATAGCAATTGAATTTAATGTTTTTCATAATTTTATAAATGGAAATGCTGTTGGGAGGGGAGAAATATGCAGTGAAAGGGGAGTTGGAAATTGATTTAGGAACATCAATTAACAATTTATGATTTATGATGTTTTAGGAGAGTATAAAAGGGAATATGAGAATTCAATACATTTCCTTTCACTGCTTTAAATAAACTCTTTCTCCAACCTTAGTTTTTTTATCCAACTTTTTTAATTCCTTTAATTTATACGTTTTGTGAAGAGGATTAACTTTAAGACAAGATAATGTTAATGAATCCTTACTCATAGAATGTATTTTAAAAACGAAAGTGTTTCCTTCAAAAAACTGACCTTCTGTAAGTGAAATATTATAGCTTGAGATGGACTTCGTAAGGTTTGAGATGGGCTCTCGAAGCTTGAGATGGAGCATCCGAAGCTTGAGATGGAGCATCTGGAGCTTGAGATGGAGCATCCGGAGCTTGAGATGGAGCATCCGAAGCTTGAGATGAAATTCTTGTAGCCTGATATTATGGATGTTAGATTTGATAACTTTTGATATGTTGTCAATTCTCTTTATTTCTGTTGCGCAGACTTGTATTTCCGGGCATTATCAAGTTTCTTTTTAAGCTTTGGATATTCCTTATTCGATGAATATCCGTTCTCATCAACATCGAGGGCATCTCCCAAACCAAATTCAATATCATCATAAAAAAAATCTCTTTTTGATTTGCTTTTAAATTTACTAATCAGTCCAATTACAAGCTCTGGTTGACATTCAAAACACAAACCAATTGCATAAGAGGGCGATTCATTTGCCGAACCATTATCAACCCACATCGTTGCAAGAAACAGCTGAAGCATTAATGTGTCTTTCGTTTTGCAAAAATATTGAGGGATAATATTTAAAATGGGGTCATATTTTGAGTCTGAATAAAACTGGCATTTCTCAGATTCTTTATTTGAAGCAATACTATCGGCAGATGTTTTCCACTTGTTTTTATTTTGATGATATTTATTCCAAAAAGCCAACCTGATTTCTACCTGTTTTTTAAAAACTGAAAGGGTGTTATTAATAAGACTTTTTTGCGAAGTATCGGACAAATCTTTTAATAATTGAACTCTGCTTTTATGCACATAGCCTTCGAGCTGATTATAATGATACTGTTTATCCAATTTCAATACATACACTTTCCACCAATCCATAAAAGTAGAATCGCAGTAAAAGAATTCATCTTTCTCTATTTTCCCAATCGATTCAAAATGGGTTCCTTTACCACTTCTTATGTAAGTAAATCCATCAGGGTCGTTTATCAGAGCAGGACTTGATTGTGCTTTTGCGGAAAAAGAGAAAAGCAAAACAATAAACAGTGAAGTGAAAAATCTATTAATCATAATTGTGTTTTTGGGGAGTACATCGTAAATCAAAAAACTTTGATCCTTGTTCTTAAATCGTTTTTCCTACTCCAAAGCCCTCCTATTAAAGATCGTAAAACCAAAGCTCAGCATAAACGAAAATTGTTCGTCGTTGCGATCGTAATAATTCGCACTTAAACTCAAAGGACCAAAAAGGGTATGATAAACCAAAGCCGAAGAAGCCATAAAATAGCGATCAGTAAAGGGTTTCCCGAATTCGGCAGTATTATCGGCTTGCCTAACAATTTCTTTGTAGGGCTGAAAAAGGAACCCTTCTAGTCGAAGATGCAGTTTCTTGCGAAGCATAAAATCGTTTTTAATTCCTGCTGCTATATAATTATAGGCAATATAGTGACGTAGAAAAAGGGTTTTACTTTCGGGAATAGGGGCAAATGCAGGCGAAACCAAAATGCTCGAAGCATAACTGTCCATGAGAGTTTGATTTGAAAGATAGCCTTCGAGATATAAACCCAAATGCCAAAACCCTACACTTTTAAGATAATTCAGATATTGCAAATTGTAATGAAACACATCGTGCTGACTTCTTTTCACTGTTTGATTTGCCGAAGTTGTTCCCGGTACCGTCTTCTCAATAGCTTCTACAAAACGAAATTCGGAAAGAAACTGAATTCCCGTCCAGGCATATTGACGTTCGTTAAGCGAATTCATATCGAATAAAAGATATGGCGAAATCACGTTGAAATAGGTCATATCAGCAATGTCGGATCGTGAAAAATAATTGGTCTGATAATATTCATTTTTCAGAAACCCTCCCACAACACCCAGTTCGAGTTTCCCTTTGTTAGTGGCTGGCATTCCAACATTCAAACGAAGCAAAGTTTCTGACTTGATTAAGAAAGAGGGGGTTTTATCTTCATAAAAATGCGTAGAACTCGAAAAATAATCGAACTGATTATATGTAACAGCGGTTTCAAAATAAAATGGATTTTTATTTGGAAAATCAAACCTCCACATAATTTGCCCCGAATTATAAAACTTCCCGAAATATACATTAGCAGCCACCATACTCGCGGTTGCTCCTAGGTATTTATACCGCAACTCCAACATAATTTCGTTCATCGAACTCGACGAAAGATTCCCACCCAACTGTGCAACCAGATTTTTATCCCTCTTTACCTCGAGGTACAAATCATATGAAGCTTTTCCGAAATCATATTTCATCTTTGGGGTAATCGATTCGATTTTATCATCGGCCACCAACTTAAAATACTCTTTCTTTACATCGTTGATGCCTGTTTTTGTCTGCTGTTGCTTCAGCAATCGATTGATGTAAAGCGATTGAATCCGGGTTAAACCACTAATGAAAATATTATCAATTTCAATAGCCGGACACTTTTTATTGAAAGCTTCACGCCTAATGCTAATTTCACTTTTGCTGATAGAATCGTGCACAAGCATTTTAATTTCAGGCATCCGGCGCATGGTTTCGGCATAAGCAGTGTCGATATTTCTTTTCAGATAGGTTAAATCTGTCACCCCACTGCTAATCAGATTGGGCGAAATCAGAATACTTTTTTCAGCATATAAATTAAAATTTGTCTGCCCCATAACCACGCATTCAATTTGCGAAAACACATCGTCCTCATCGGGCGGCACATCACCTCTCACGGCTTTACTCCCAATTACCACATCGGGCTTAAAGTCTTCATACATCACATCAGCAGGGAAATTATTTACGATGCCTCCGTCCATCATCAAATCGCCATTCACTTTAATAGGTTTAAAGAAAATGGGATAAGTCATCGAAGCCCTCACAGCATCGCCCACATCGCCATTGCGAAACACAACAGCCTTGCTGGTTTCAACCTTGGTTGCCACACAACGAAAAGGGACAAACAAACTATCGAAATTTCCTTTACATGCTGCATTTGGCCCTGCAAATAGCTGCAAAAGGGCAAAATCCATTTGATAAGGTGAGATAAAATTGGTAGGAAGCTTCGATTTAAGAGTTGTATCATAATTAAATTTCATTTGCACCCAATAAGGCGTTTTTCGTTGCTGCTTGAAATAATACAGATAACTATCCTCAATCTCACCACTTGCCCAACGAGCATAATCTTTAGATGTAACTAATTGCTCAATCTGATCAGGTGAATATCCACTGGCATATAAGCCACCTACGATAGCCCCTGCCGAAGTACCGGCAATAAAATCAATACGAATGCCTTGATCTTCGAGAGCCCTTAATAAACCAATATGAGCTAAACCCTTTGCCCCTCCACCACTCAATACAACTCCAACCCTTTGAGCATTGGCTAAAGGAAAATTAAATCCTAAAAGAATTATAAATAGAAAAAAGTGACGTAGTTTCATAAGCATAAAGGTTATTCGTCATAAAATTAAAATATGCCACACAACCACAGCAATAACAACTAATTATCATCAAAAATCTGTGAATCTGTGGCATATTCTATTAGATTTTTTGACCTCCCAGAATAGCTGGATAATCAATTATTAAAACCTTCGTCAAATATACAAAAAGCAATTAGATTAAACCGAATATTTCGATTAAACTTTTTCTAAGGCTTGAGTTAAATCACCAATAATATCTTCAACATTTTCTATACCAACCGAAAAGCGAACCAAACCGTCAGTAATTCCAGCTTTTTGTTTCGATTCAGTTGACATTTTCGAATGAGTCATCGAAGCAGGATGTTGAATTAATGTCTCTACTCCACCTAATGAAACTGCTAATATGCAAAACTGAACATTGTTCATTAATTTTCTTCCAGCTTCAACACCTCCTTTTAATTCAAAACTGATCATACAGCCTGGGCCGTCCATTTGTTTTTTTGCTAACTCATACTGAGGATGCGAAGTTAACCCAGGGTAAATTACCCAATCAACCTTAGGATGATTTTGCAGAAATTCAGCAACTTTCATTGCACTTTTCTGAGCATAATCCATACGAATAGATAAGGTTTTCAACCCCCTAATCACCATGTATGCTTGATGAGGATCCATATTACATCCCATACTAATCATCATCCCTCTTAGCTTTTTATAAATAGCTGGTTCTTTCGCAACAATAATCCCGGCAACAATATCAGCGTGGCCATTAATAAATTTGGTCATCGAATGAAAAACAACATCAACTCCCATTTCAAGAGGGCGTTGTAAATAAGGACTACTAAAGGTGTTGTCAACAACTACAATTAAATTATGTTTTTTTGCAATTTCAACACAAGCAGACAAATCAGTAATCTCCATTGTAGGATTTGCAGGTGTTTCAATGAAAAGCATTTTTGTGTTCGGGCGAATGGCCTTTTCAATTTCTTCTAGATGGGCAGTATTAACATAAGTTGACTCCACTCCAAAACGTGACCAATGATCTTCCATCACAACACGTGAAGGACCATAAACCGCAGCAGAACTAACTAAATGATCGCCTTTGCTTAGTAAAGCCATATAAATTGTATTCACTGCAGCCATTCCTGAACTTACAGCTATCCCACCAACTCCTTTTTCAAGAGCAGCTACTTGGTTTTCCAAAGCTGTGATGGTAGGATTTCCAATTCTAGTATAGATATATCCTTTATCTTCGCCGGCAAAACATGCAGCCCCGTGCTCTGCACTCTTAAATGCAAATGTTGAAGTTTGATAAATAGGAACAGTTGCACTTCCTAAAGGGTCAACATGGTCACCACCATGTATTAATATAGAGTTGAATCCAAGATCTTTTTGTTGCATAATAATTCGTTGATTTGTTAGTTATTAAATGAATTGCAAAAGTACAAATTGTATTTTAATTTCCTTTATCATCTCACATAAATTATTGAATTAGCCTCAAGTTTCTCTTTTTTAATTTAATTATGAATAAATTAAGAAGAAACATCGGAAATAATAGTAATTTTGCAGATGAATAAATAGGCTTATTTTTCACTTACCATTTACAAGTAATTGGATTTCACATATTCGCCTAATATTTTCAAATAAAATAAATTGAATTATTATTCTGTCTTTTAAAGTAATATAAAAAATTAGCTATTGAAAAGTTTTAATATCGGAAACATTGAAATAAAGACTCCTATAATCCAAGGAGGCATGGGAGTTGGAATTTCATTATCAGGCTTAGCAGCTGCTGTTGCGAATCAAGGAGGCGTTGGTGTGATTTCTACAGTTGGCGTTGGTCAGATTGACAATAAGCCTTACACTAATTTCAGGAAATCGAATATCGAGGCACTGACAGAAGAAATTAAGAATGCCAGAAGCTTATCTAATGGAGTTATTGGTGTTAACATAATGGTTGCCCTCAGCAATTTCGCCGACATGGTTGAAACTTCTATCAAAGAAGGCGTTGATATCATTTTTTCAGGAGCAGGCCTTCCTTTAGATTTACCAAAATATTTAAAACCTGATTCCACAACAAAGTTAGTACCTATTGTATCTTCAGGTAGAGCTACAAACATTTTATGTAGCAAATGGATGAGTAATTATAATTATTTACCCGATGCTATTGTTATTGAAGGGCCTAAAGCTGGCGGTCATTTGGGTTTTAAAGTTGAACAAATAGAAGACGATGCTTTTCAATTAGAAGAACTTTTACCCGAAATCTTGCTAGTAGTTCGTTCCTTTGAAGAAAAATATAATAAAGCAATTCCTGTAATAGTCGGTGGAGGTATTTATACCGGCGCAGATATTTATAAATTCATTTCAATGGGCGCAGCAGGCGTTCAAATGGGCACTCGTTTTGTTGCCACTCATGAATGTGACGCATCTGACACTTTCAAACAAGCTTATTTAGATGCCAAAGAAGAAGATATAGTTATTATCAAAAGCCCGGTAGGTTTGCCTGGGAGAGCTATTCTTACTCCATTCTTAAAAGACACTTTAGTAGGGAAGACAAAACCCGTACATTGTAGTTTCCACTGTATTGTTACATGCAATTTTAAAACAACTCCTTACTGTATAGCGGATGCATTATTACAAGCACAAATAGGCAACCTTGATGATGGTTTTGCTTTTTCAGGAAGCAATGCATATCGCATTAATGAAATTGTTTCAGTTGAAGAATTATTCAATGAACTCAAAGCCGAATATCAAGAAGCTGAAGGCAAATAACTTCTTACTTTTTACCTACATTATTTCAAAGTTAACAGAGTTATTCCAATGATTTTATTTGGTTAACTCTGTAATTCCTTTGAATTCGTTTAAATTATTTTCCCATTTAAAATAACAGTTTCAACCTTATTACTACCAAAGGAATAAGGCATAAACTGATAGGATGGTATAGGCGTTGTTATAAAAACATTTGCTTTTTTCCCAACCGCAATACTACCCAACATATCACTTACACCCATGGCATAAGCACCATTTACAGTAACGGCATTAATTGCTTCTTCTGGTGTCATCTTAAACATAATACATGCCATCGAAAGTATTAATTGCATATTCCCTGATGGAGAAGACCCAGGATTAAAATCACTTGCTAAAGCAATAGGCAAACCTGCATCAATCATTTTGCGAGCTGGTGCATTTATCATATTTAAGAAGAAAGCTGCACCAGGCAATAAAGTGGGCATGGTTTCCGATTTCAAAAGACAACTTATTTCATCATCTCCAGTATATTCAAGATGATCAACTGACAGGGCATTATATTTAACCCCTGCTTGAATACCACCTGAATAATCTAATTCATTTGCATGAATCTTTGGTCTTAAACCATGTTTCATACCTGCCATTAGTATTCTCTCAGTATTCTCAATTGTAAAGAACCCACGGTCGCAAAACACATCTATATAATCTGCAAGATCTTCGGCCGCAATCATTGGAATCATCTCATTAATTATCAGATCAACATAATCGTTTTGATTTCCTTGAAATTCATCCGGCACTGCATGAGCTCCCAAAAAAGTAGCTTTAATAGTAAGTGGGGATAATTCTTTCAATGTCCTAATTACCCTAAGCATCTTAAGTTCACTTTCTGTTGTTAAGCCATAACCACTTTTAATTTCAACCGCCCCGGTTCCAAAATTCATAATTTCATAAAGCCTTATTAAGGCTTGTTCCACCAATTCCTTTTCCGAAGTATGTTGTAAAAGTTTAGCAGAATTTAAAATTCCACCACCTCTTCTAGCTATTTCTTCATATGAAATCCCTTTTATCTTGTCAACATATTCAATTTCTCGACTTCCTGCATAAACTAAATGAGTGTGTGAATCACAAAAAGATGGGAACACCATTCTTCCTTCTGCATTAATTATTTTGAATTTCCCACTCAAAGAATCCATTACAAGATGCTTCATTTCTCCAAAATCAAATATTTTACCACCTTTGATGATTAAATATGCATTTTTTATCGTTTGAAGTTCGGCCATTTTACCGCCTTCGATTTTTAATACTAAGCCCTCGTTTTCAACACTTATGAGCTCTTTAATATTTTTGATTAGAATATTCATTCCTAAATTGTTTTAAATACTTGTTAAAGTTGCTTTTAAAGAAAAATAAATCTCGTCCATCTATTTGTTTTTCTATTACATTTGGACACTTCAAAATTAATAATAGATGCATCATAATAAACATTTCATAGCATATATTTTCGTATTTCTTTTTTTCATCTCAACTGCATTCGCCAAAATTATCCCAGAATCTAAAGCTACTCTAGCTGCTGCGCAGTTTGTAAAAGCTAATTCTGCTTATTTTGGCCTTTCCGATTCTAAATCGATTAGTTTTAAAAAAGTAAATACAGTTGTAAAGAACGCACAGATTTTGTATTATGAATTTCTTTTACCCGAAAAAGGTTTCATTATTATTGCTGCTGACGACATAGTAACTCCAGTTTTAGCATATTCTAACGAAAAGATTGCCGATTACACCAATAAACCTATTCAGTTTACTGAATGGATGAATAATTATAGCCAACAGATTGAATGGTGTCGCAATCAGCAATTAGATGCAACGCCTGAAATTAAACAAAATTGGGATCGTCTAATCTCAGGAAATGGAATTAGCGAAAAAGCGAAAAACCCTAAAAGCGTCGAACCTCTTCTCCAATGCACTTGGGATCAGGGATATCCTTATAATTTATTTTGTCCTCTTGATACAGCCGGAAATGGTGGGCATGTTTATGCTGGCTGCACGGCAACAGCGATGGCACAAATCATGTATTTCTTCCGTTATCCGCAAATAGGAACAGGCTACCATTCATATATACATCCTGAATATGGAATGCTTGAAGCTTATTTCGACACAACCAATTATAATTGGAATGCTATGACTGATGGAGGATATTCCGTTAATCGTGCTTGTGCCTTGCTTCAATATCATTGCGGAGTTGCTGTTGAAATGGATTATGCACCCGACGGTTCTGGCGCAGGAATTGATTGGGCTGGGCAAGGCTTAAAAACCTATTTCGGTTATTCGCAAAACATTGAAACCGTTTCAAAAAGCGATTTCACAAACTCTGCTTGGCTTAATAAAATCAGAACTAATATTGACAACAATATGCCTATAGAATATGCTGGCTTCGACACACAAGGTGGTGGCGGGCATGCTTTTGTTGTTGATGGATATCAGGGGACCGATTACTTTCATTTTAACTGGGGTTGGTCGGGCAGCTATAATGGATATTATTATCTAACTGCTCTAAACCCTGGCTCTTATAATTTTATTAATTGGCAACAAGCTGTTTTTAACATCTATCCTGCATCCAACTTCCCTTATTTTTGCTCAGGTCTTACAACTTTAACAAATACAACCGGAACTCTTGAAGATGGCAGTGGCCCCGAAATATATCAGAACAACTCAGATTGCAAATGGCTAATTGCCCCTTCAGATTCTATTACCAGTATCACTCTAAACTTTAAGAAATTTGATACTGAAAGTGGCTTTGATAAAGTAATCGTGTATAATGGGTCTGATACAACATCCCCTATTCTGGGAACCTTCTCTGGCGCTACCCTGCCTGCCTCATTAACTTCTACCGGAAATAGAATGCTCATTCGTTTTAAAACTAATGCTAGCAATGGATCAACAGGTTGGTATGCTTCATACACCACAACCAAACCAGTTTTTTGCTCAAGTAACGATACGATTACTGCTGCTTCGGGAACCATTGAAGATGGAAGCGGAACTGCTCCTTACAACAATATGTCAAATTGCAAATGGTTTATTGCACCCCAACATGCTACCAGCATTATACTTCACTTTAATTCTTTCAACCTTGAGAGTAGCGGCGATTTCGTCAGAGTTTATAATCCTTTGACTGACCCTCCTGTTGTTTTAGGAACTTATACTGGGACAAGCATTCCCGCTGATATTATCTCCCCTGGAGGTAAAATGTTAGTCGCATTTTTCTCAAATAATACAAATGTATTTGACGGTTGGGAAGCGACTTATAGTTCAGTTTTTGATGGCATTGAAGAAAAAACTTCAAACATGGCCTATCATATTTTCCCTAATCCAACCACCGACATGATTACCATTGAGACTCATGGGGAACAAACACTTCCGATAAATGTTAAGCTATTTAACACTAATGGCGAACAAATATTAAATAAAATAATCCCTTCGAATTCAGAAGAAACTTTATCCTTAAGCTCTTTTAGAAAAGGAATTTACATTTTGCAATTAAGCAATTCAAAAGAAATCATTACTAAGAAAATAGTATTACAATAACTAATAAAACCAAAAACCACTAAATTTATGAAGAACTATTCTTTGAAGAATGCTCTCCTTGTGATATCTTTGTTTCTCACAACTCAGGTGTTCTCCGCTATCATTTCACAACAAGATGCTGCCATTGTAGCTAAAAACTTTTATTTCGAAAAGATCAATACGTTTAAACAAACTTCAATTGATGAAATTGTTTTTAGCAATGTAATCACCAAAACATCAAACAACATCCCAGTATTTTATGTTTTTGAATGCGAACAAAAAGGTTTTATCATTATCTCTGCTGAAGATGCAGCTCATCCTGTTTTAGGGTATTCATTCAATAGTCCTTATGCCAATCAAAGCCAATCACCTGCTTTTCAAAGTTGGATTGATGGCTATCAACATCAAATAAATTATATTAGAGAAAGAAACATTCAAACTTCAAATACAATTCAATATATTTGGAATAAATATTTAACGAATGACAACACAACTTTAAACACTAAAAATGGAGAGAAAGCTATTGCACCTCTTTTAACTTCTATTTGGCAACAAGGTAAATACTATAATGCTTTGTGTCCACGCGACACAGGTGGCGACGATGGTCATTTATATGTAGGTTGTGTTGCAACTTCAATGGCACAAGTAATGAACTACTACCGCTATCCTACTCAAGGCACAGGAAGTCACAGTTACACTGCAACTATTTATGGCACACAAACTGCAAACTTCGCTACTGCTACTTACGATTACAATAGTATGATGAATGATATAACTTCATACAGTTACGCAGCAGCATTATTGAATTATCATTGCGGAGTTTCGGTTAATATGGATTATGCACCCGGTGGTTCAGGAGCTATGACACAAGATGCAGCCACAGCCTTAAAAACATATTTTAAGTATAGCACCACAATTACTGTTAAAAACAAAAGCCAAACGACAAATTTCATAACCTTACTTACAACAAACCTAGACCTTAAAAGACCAATTATATATTCAGGGAGTTCTCAAGCTTCTGGTGGTCATGCTTGGGTTTGCGATGGCTACCAGGGAACCGATTACTTCCATTTTAATTGGGGTTGGGGTGGATATGGCGACGGATATTATTATACAACCAATTTAAATCCTAACGGAGAAGATTTTAATTCAGGTCAAGCAGCCGTTCTCAATATTTTCCCTGCAAGTTCTTATCCTTCAAATTGCACAGGGGCTTCCACTTTAATATCCCGTTCGGGAAGTTTTGAAGATGGCAGTGGAAATGCTACTTACCAAAACAATTCGAGTTGTTCATGGCTGATTTCTCCTCCAAATGCATCGGATATCACCTTGTCATTTAGTCGTTTCAACACCGAAGCCACTAACGATGTTGTTAAAGTGTATGATGGAAGTACAATTACTGCTCCTTTATTAGGAACTTATTCGGGAAGCACCTTACCCGTTTCTATCAGTTCTACAAGTGGAACTATGTTAGTCACTTTTTCATCTAATGCTTCTACAGTTGCTGATGGTTGGTTGGCAAATTACACTTCAAATGTAAGCAGTTCCTATTGTTCAGCTGTTAAACTTCTTACTACTCCAAGCGGAAGTCTAACCGATGGAAGTGCTGCTAATGATTATAACAACAACACCTATTGTAAATGGATAATTCAACCAAGTGGAGCAAGCTTCATCACTCTTCAATTTAGCACATTTAACATTGAAAACAGTGCTGATGCTGTTGAGGTTTATAATTCAGCAACTAATCCTGTAACTTTATTGGGTCGTTACAGTGGGTCTACCCTTCCTCCTACTATTACATCTCCTAGCGGGAAAATGCAGGTCATTTTCTATTCCGATAATCGTTACCCAGGTTCTGGTTGGGATGCTACTTACAATACTGTTAGCGGAATCGAAAACTCTAACTTCTTAAACTCTTTTTCTTTATACCCTAATCCTGCAACTGAAAAGTTAAATATCGAGCTTAATCTTCTACAACAACAAGATATTCAGATTGAGGTTATTGCTATAAATGGAAATACCGTTATCACTAAATCGATTCCTAAACAACTTGGCACGGTTTCAACCTCATTAAATATTTCAGCTTTGGCAAAGGGAATTTATGTAGTTAAAATCATTGGCGAAACCGGTAGCTTAACCCGAAAACTGGTCGTTAAATAAATTAAGAATGGACAGTTGACAATGGACAATTAAATGACCCCATTGTCAACTGTCCATTTTCAATTGTCAATTAATACCTTACTCCCCAAGGGAATTCTTCTTCTTTCTTTTTTTCATCTAAGAACTTTTTAATCACACTCAGATAGGCTGCTTCATTCATTTGTTTCCCTTTAGTCTTTTTGGGTAATTTGAATTCTTCTGTTATGGCTTTCATATCAATCTTTTCTGCTGTTATTACTTTAGCTCCATTATTGATATTCACTTCCAATATCAATCCAGGCAAACCAAAAAACCTATCGGGGCCTGCTTGAACAGGAATATCCAACGCAAACCACGCAATTACACTTTGTCCTCTTAAAGTATCGGTATACAAAGCATTCATGCAAACATGACCTGCCACTTCTTTCATATCATTTAATATTTTCCACTCAAGTGGATGTATAGAATCCTTAACTAAATATACTTTCCCAAGCATTTCTATTGCATCAAAAAAAGTGTTGTTTTCGTAATCGCGGGTCATAAAGAAAACTTCCTTCCTATCTGAATAAGTTTGATTGTCCTCTGCTGTTTTTTCTTCAGAGTCTTCAAATTTTGATTGTTTTGGAGAGAAGTACAACAAAGTATACACTTTCCATTCCGAACGATTTCCCCACATATAAGCAGCCTTTTCTTTTCTTTGTTTGCTCAAATACTCTGCAGCATTAATCATTTTCACCCAGTTAAATGAAGTCAGATATTTCACACAACCTTCTGTTTGTTGCGAATACATGATAGTAGGCATCATCATCATGAAAAACAATAGCACTATTATAGTTCGTTTTTTCATCTTATTATATTTACTTATGTTTGATTATTATTATTGATTTTGAATAAGAATTAAGAGTTTTCAGAGCATCTTTGCGAGGAGGAAGAGCGAAGCAATCTTAAATTCATAATGAGTTATTGGGTTATTAGGTTAATTTGTATATTAAGTTAATATGAAGGTCTTTATGGGACCCCATACCTTTAAGTTTTTGAATTTAACACAAGGAACACAAAGATAATCCTCTATTTTCACAAAGTGTAATCCCTTCAATATAACTGATAAACACTTAGTGAACTTAGCGAAAGGCTTAGTGTTCCTTGTGTTTAATATTAATTCCTCCAAACTTGACATTAGCAAAAGAAACGACGATTCAATCTCCAAACCCAGAGATTCCTTTGCCCCACTCGCTTCAATTAAATTGGGTTTATTAAGCATATTCATATGGCTCGATACTTTTAATTATCAAATAGTGGCTTACCAATAACCCTGTTTCTTAATTTTATTCTCATAGCCCTTTATATTATAGCTCACACTCAGCATAAAATAGCGGGCCAAAGTTGCTGCTGTGCTGCGCATATAATAGTTTTGTGTAGAGTATTGCTGAATATACTGTCTTTGGTTTAGAATATCAAAGGCTGCCAATCGAATTTCGAAATGATTATCCTTTCCAATAATTTTCCTTACCGATGCATTAAACACAGGATAGTTTTTTTCGTAATCGTATTGCGAATTCTTATAATAATTATAATCATAATTGCTTTCGAAAAAGAATTTTGACCCTATTTGCCATTTCAAAGAAAGACCTGCTGTGTAATTCTGAATTATTTGATTTTGATCAGCATGCTCAGAAAACCTTACATCGCTTAGAGAAGCGCTTCCCGACAAAGCCAACACCAGTTTTTGCCCTGGTGTAAAGTTAAAAGAAGTCCTTAAAGTATAGCGATACTGATCGGTTTTGTTAAATACATCATTCACAAATAAACCTGAATTCCCATAAGTAAAACCAAGGTTCCAATTATTTGTCAAAACCGTTTTTGCTATGGGATATGAAGCCCATAAATACGAACTTAGGCTATTCGATTCCGAATTATTCTCGGGGGTCGAAACAGTCACCAAACCAACCGAGTCAATCATAGTAATTTTCTGATTATAACTGATTTTATTATCACAATAATCATAATCGAAATTAATGCCAATGTTTGAAAAGTTTCCAGGATTATAGTAATTATAGCCCATACTCACATTATGGCTATGTTCAGGTTGCAGATTGACATTTCCCTCAATACGATACAAGGGGTTGTTAACATTGGGTGTAGGTTGAAGATATTCGAAAGAGGGTTCGGTAAGTTCATAGCCATAATCCAAACTAAACCACTGATTGCGCTTGAATTCCTTTGTCAAAGAAAACTTTGGGCTCAAACTCCAATAATCTTTACTGATAGAATTGCGCGTTGTCATGCTTTTGTCCACCGCATATTTCCCATCCATTTGAAGGTTTTGCCCTGCAATGCCCAACATAATATTCAATCCATCATACGAATAGCGAATATCGCTACCTACACGGTTCACCAAAATAGTATTGCTGTAATATACGCTTAAAGTATCTATTCTAATGTCATGCTGCAAAGCATCTTTCACCTGATTATTCACCTGATTGTTGGTATTATTAAAATTATAAAACACTTCCCAGAAAAACTTTTTCGAAAGGGGTTCGGTATAGAGTACACTCGATTTAATTTGTTCCTTATCGATGGCATTGGCCGAAATTCGTTTGATTTCCTCCTGAAAAGTGGGAATGTAAAAATGGTTCAGCGAATTCAAATCGGCATCTTCGTTACCCGGATTTCGATTATAACCCGCACTCAAGGCAAACGAACGTCCTTTTTTCTTAAACTTATGACGGTAGATGGCAGCACTGGTAAGTTTCCACGACATCTTATCCACAACATTATCAGTCGACAAACTGTCGATAAGCACTTGTTCTGAAGCCGAATACAAACTATAGTTCAAATTATTATAAACGCTTACATTATAACGAAAATTGGCCTTGGCAATAATCACATTATTCGAATCGATATTGCGTTCGATGCGAGTCGAGAGGTTATGATTGTTCTTTTCATCACTATAATTGGTAATTCCTTTAGCATAGTATGAAGTATCTGAATAAAAGGTCTGACGGAAGTTCTCCTGATCATATTCCAACTCATTATGTTTGAAAAAATAAGAAACATTAAACTTGGTCTTTGTATTGTCGTAATTATAATTCACCCCTGCCCCTGAGCTTTTCGTAAAACCTTTGCCATCGAAATAGCCCACGGGGTCCGAATCATCGTAGCCACCAAACCAACGATAGCTTCCACCTGAATTAAAGCCAAAATCGCCATTATCATACTGATCGAAACTCGACTGTCCTTTAAACTCGCTGTAATCTTCCCAATTCACGCCTGTTTCGTTGATGTTATTGATGTAACCTATAAAAGAAAGCTGCTGTGTTTTATTAAAGCGGTTGAAGTTGCCACGACCTGCATAACGTCCCACCCCCTCTTCATTGGAACCGCCTGCAAGAGTGATTTTCCCAAACGAACCTTTTTTGAACTCTTCTTTCAACTCAAGGTTCATGGCTTTTTCTTTCAAACCGTCATCCACTCCGGTGAGTTTCGATTGTTCCGACTTTTCGTCGAAAACCTGAACCTTGGACACCACATTGGCATCGAGGTTTTTAGTAGCTCCCTTGGGGTCGTCTCCAAAAAAGGTTTTGCCGTCGACATACACCCTTTTAACATCCTTTCCTTGAGTTTTAAGGTTTCCCGAAAGGTCAACCTCTATACCCGGAAGGCGACGAAGCAAATCTTCGACCGACGAGCCGGGGGGTATCCTAAAAGTGGTGGCATCATACTCTATGGTGTCGCCCCTTATAATTAATGGAGCCTTAGCCGTGCGTATGACCACCTCGAAAAGTTCTTTGGCAATGGGTTTTATGAGTACAGTGCCCAGGTCGTGAACCGCAGTGGTGCCCGGCGACACATGTATTTGCAGAGGCAAGAAACTGATATGTGAAACTTTAAGCACATAATCGGTATTTTTAACATTATTGAAAGTGAATGCCCCCTTGTCGTTGCTTTGCGTGAAGTTTTTGAGGGTCGAATCGACAGGGCTGAGCAGCATTACGGTGGCGTAGGCCGCTTCATGGTTTTCGGCATCTTTAATAATGCCCTTAATACTACATCGTGAAGGCTGTTGTGCAATACTTATTGCACTCATAAGCAGGAAAACAGCAAGAAAACTTAGCTTTTTCATACACATTTTGGTTTTTAAAAATCATTCGAATTCGGTTGAGCAAAACTATATATTATTATTTAGGATTACTATTTTAAAACGAAATAATAATTGATTTATTTTTTGGCTAAGGGAATTAGGTTTTTAGCTATTTAAGCATTTAGACCTTTAGGAAGGAAAAGACCCAAGACCCAAATTCCAAATCCCAAGATCCAAGGGGGCGTTTGGGCGACTAGACCTTTAAGTTTTTAGCTTTTTGGAATTTTATTTACTTGGGAAAACCTAGCAAGTTTTTAAACCCTCTTAGGTTTTGGCTCTAATTATGTCCTTAGTGAATATATAGGGACGTATTGATTAACATACTTTTTGGCAAGTCCCAAGCCCCAAATTTCAAATCTTAAGTCCAAAAGGGGAAGAGCATGTTTGCAACATTATTGCGAGTTCCCATTTCTTCCGCACACCATATTATATGACAATCATGAATAAATCTTTCATTAAATTTCGGATTTTAAGGCTAGATATACAAAGCCAATACACAATATTCACAATGAGTAATTGCTTTAACTTAGGTAAAAAACTCATAGTGCCCTTAGTGAAAAACTTTGTGTTCCTTGTGTTTAATTTAATTCCACCTATCTTATCATTAGTAAGAATCACGACCAAGCAATCCGACATTAAATTGATTAAACAATAGGTTTAAATCCGACATTCTTTATCATTGCATAGTATCAAATGTCCCGAACGGCCATTCTAATCACTCTTGTCCACTTCCTTCTTCTCCATAACCACATTTACAGCCAATCTCTTCCCTCTCGCAATGATTACAGTTATAATCAAATCCAAATAATCCGGATGAGTAAACCTAATACGATGAATTCCCCACTTAAAGATTTCATCATGAAAATAACCAAACTGATCAAACGACATAGGTTTGCGCTTAGGCAAATCTATAAAATAAATAGCTCCTCCCTCAATCACATTACCTTCAATATCATGCCCATAACCACTAATTGCGGTATGTTCAGTAGGAAGATTATCAATTTTCGTTACATCCTTAAGCGCTTTCAAAAAGCCAGAGATACCCGTTTCGAAATGTTGCGCATCATCAATTAAATTTGGGAAATCAAAATTCCAAATATCAGTCTGAATTTCAGTAATTGTCTCTAAAGCTAATGAGATTTTGACTTTCATCATTTTAGCTTGACCCAGACACACACCAAATATGCCTCTCAATTCTCTTGCTTTTGCAATAATAACAGGAGTTATTTTAGTAGAATTAGCATATTCCGACACTTTTAACATAAGTTCCTCAGCCCTATCAATAATATTACCCACAAAAGCCATCACTCCTGCAATACCATAACGCCTCACATCGTATTCCGAATGATTGAAAATTGCTAAAAGATTTCTGTCTTTTTTATTGCGAGCATACCTCGCCGAAGGGGCACAAATTTTCGACACCAAATATTTACTTAAGATGCTTTTCTCTTTAGTTTGATTTTTAGTTAATCCCGTATAGTCAGTTCCTGATATAACTATTTGAACATTCATCTTAGCTACATTACCCATAAATCTGTTTACATCATATCTCATCGTATCATAGCTATCAATAAGCTCAGCAATTTCCTTTTTGTCTAATAAACTAATCACCTTATGGATAGTATTACATTTCGCTTTTTGTCTTTTATTCATGATATTTATTTTTCAGTATTAATAAATCCTAATATCAATTAAATTTTCAACAATAGAATGATGAAATCGAACGAGTTTGATGTACAGAAATCAGCTTATTCTTTGAGTTCATTAAATTCTGAAGTAATATTTTCCAATATAGAGATGAAATCAGAGACAGTAGAAATAGATTATTCAAATGTAGATTTGAATTCTTCCAATGTATATGCTGTTTCTTCCAATGTAGGCTTGAAATCTTTTTATGTAGAAAAAATTTCCTTAAAAGTTGATTTGAATTCTTTAAATGGAAATGGAATTTCTTTTTATGGAAATGGAATTTCTTTTTATGTAGATACGAATTCCACAAATGTAGAAAGGATTTCTTTTTATGTAGATGTGACATGTGCAATATTTGAAGTGGCAAATACGGAAATCTATCAGCCTTTTTAATGCACTTAAATAAAGAAAACAAAGCTTCATATCCCTTATCTATGTAGATAAGTAATGAATTCATATTTGAATTATTCTTTTTCATACAAGTCTAAATCTTAACGTAACAAAGATAAGCATTTTTTCAAAATCAAGAAAAAATATTTTTAATCTGAATAGTAAAAAAAGGGATAAGAATATAATGCGTAGAGAAAGATAGAGGGAAAATCAAATTTACAATTTGATTTTCCCTCCTCCAATTTTTAATTTATCGACCTAATAACTAATTAACCCAATAACATATTATACCTAATAAAGATTAACCTACGAAAGATTCAATCCTTTTCCTTAAATCAACTCCAGTTCCACCAAACTTTTCTTAATGCGGTCGAAAGTGCGGTGGATGTCCATGTCCAAACCAACAGAAAAGCGAACCAAACCGTTCGACATGCCCATTTCTTTTTGTTTTTCTTCAGGAATTTCTGATGAAGTGCTCTTCCCCGAATTGCTAAACAGGGTTTTGAAATAACCAAGACTTACGGCAAGATAACCCACGCCTTCCATCTCCATCTTTTCCATCAATGCACTGGCTTTTTCCATGCTATCCATATCGATAGAAAAGATTCCGCCAAAGCCAAACTCAGGATTCATGATGCGTTTCAGGGTTTCATGTCCTTTATGGTTTGTAAGGCCGGGATAGGATACCTGCAAACCCAATTCGCTCAGTTTTTCAGCTAAATACATAGCGTTACTACTGTGTTGTTTCATGCGAATGTGCAAGGTATGGAGGTTTTTCAGTATGCTGCTCGAACGAAAAGGGTCAAGAACTGGGCCAAGAAGCATAGCAGTGCCATCGTTCACACTGCTGATGGCTTCGATGAATTCGTTGCTGGCACAAATAGCGCCTGCGAGGCAGTCGTTTTTACCATTGATGAACTTGGTCATACTATAGAGCACAATATCGGCACCCAACAAAGCCGGTTGCACTATCATGGGGGTGAAAGTATTATCGATAAGCAGCTTCGCACCACATTTCTTCGAAATTTTTGCGAGAGCAGGCACATCCGACACCTGTAGCATGGGATTGGTCATGGTTTCGGTGTAAATAATTTTGGTGTTGGGCTTAATAGCCGCTTCCACTTCCGCCAAATCGGTGATATCGACAAAACTAACTTCGATATTGAATTTCTTTAAATAATTATTGAGGAAAGCGAAAGTCCCGCCATAGGTGCTCAAACTCGAAACGATATGATCGCCCGAATTGCAGATTTGCAAAATGGCAGTGGTGATAGCCGACATTCCCGAAGCGGTCACCCAAGCACTTTCGGTGCCTTCCAATGCAGCCATTGCGTCGGCAAGATAGCGGTTTGAGGGGTTCCAGTGACGGGAATATAAATAACATCCCTTCTCTGTGCCGTCGAAAGTTTCGGACATGGTTTTTGCCTGCATAAATGTATAGGTAGCAGAATCGGTAATGGAAGGGTTAACATCGCCAAATTCACCGAATTGAAGTAGGTCTTGTATGTTGGAAGCTGAGTCGTAATTCATAAGAATAAGTATTAGTATTTATGTGTATGCAAAAGTATAATTTCTATGGAGAATTAATACTGAAAACTAAAAAATATTGAAATCAAATTGTGCGTTAAAATGAATTTTGAAGACTAAATAAGTGATATCAGAAATATTTCCTTTACTTTTGTATCCATGTCATTCAACACATTTGGAAAAATACTTAGTCTAACCACTTTCGGAGAGTCTCATTCAGAGGCAATCGGGGGTGTGTTGGATGGATGTCCTGCTAATTTGCAGGTGGATATGGATTATATCAAATACCGTCTTATGCTTCGCAGCCCTGCCGCTGTTTTAGGGGGGACCAAACGAATAGAAGCCGATGAAGTTGAGTTTCTTTCTGGAATTTATGAAGGAAAAACCCTTGGTACTCCTATTGCTTTTATCATCAGAAACAGGAATACCAAATCAGAAGATTACGAAGGGCTGAAAGATATCTACCGTCCTTCACATGCTGACTATACGTATCAAAACAAATACGGCATCCGCGACCCTCGTGGCGGGGGAAGAGCTTCAGCAAGAGAAACAGCCGTAAGAGTAGTGGCCGCAGCTTTGCTTACGAATTGGTTTAACAAAATCGACCTTCATACTCAGGCATTCGCTAAGCAAATTGGGAATATTGTTCTTGATGCTTCTTACGATACCCTGGATTTAAGCGCAACTTATACAAGTCCTTTGCGTTGCCCCCACCCTGCTACTGCTGACTTAATGGCAAAAGCGATTGAAGAAACAGCTTCTGAAGGAGACAGCCTTGGGGGTA
>CAIXTV010000021.1 GCA_903922465.1 uncultured bacterium | reverse complement strand
TAAAAGACTTGGATTGTTTTGTGATTTCCTTTCGCTAAATTCGGCTTATAAATCAACTAGAATCAAATTCAATATTTTGTTTTTGACCTTAATTTTCATTCTTAACGATTTATTGTGTTTTACCTTATTTGCAGATGCATATCGGGCAAATAATTATTTTGGAAGCGATTCGCAGATGCATATTGGGCAAAAACTTTTTTTGGGAGCGATTCGCAGATGCATATTGGGCAAAAACTTTTTCTGGGAGCGATTCGCAGATGCAGATGGCATCCATCCTCAGTATTGACGGGGAAAGTATTTTTTTATGATTTAAATTAATGTTCCAAATTCCTGACTTAATCACTTTGAGTATAATTCTTTTTTTAGCATAGCGTCCTCCCGCAACGCTTCCCCCAAATCCTAATAAACTACCGTCATTGCGGGGAAACAGCCTGATGCTAATCAGGCTGTGACGAAGCAATCTCAACACCTTTTCACATTAACTTCTCAATTTCAGGCTAGTGTCCAGAAAATAATATTCTACTGCTTATGTTTTGAATGAATATTCGAAGCATCTTTTTCTTAATTCATTGATTTTTCGAAGCTTTTTTTTTGGTATAGATAGATGATTAGGGCAAAAAGACCAAACTGCCGCTAGTCGGTCTCGATATGCCGCATTTTGGTCCAATTGCGCTATTATTGCCTTAAAGATATTAGGCTTATTACATAAAGATGTATTGCAAAGGGCTTCATCCTTTTTGATATTAAAGGATTCAGTAGCATCGTTTTCAATAGAAGGAGAAAATCCACCAAACGCGAGAGCAGTTCGTTGGGGCAAAGCAATTGGTCAGGCGGGAGTAAAACCATTAAGCATAGACGAACTCAATCGCCTGCAACAAATGGTTATTGAAAACGGGAGATTCATTGAATTGGGTTTCCGGAAGAGAGGTGGCTTTGTAGGAGAGCATGACAGAACAAATGGCGAGCCGATACCCGAACATATTTCTGCCAAATGGCAAGATATCGAACAACTCATAAACGGATTATTAAAAACCAACGAATTATTAAGTCAAGATTTTGATGCTGTATTAGCAGCAGCAATTGTTGCAATCGGTTTTGTATTTATTCATCCTTTTGAAGATGGCAACGACAGATTACATCGTTATTTCATTCATAATATACTTGCAAAGAAAAAAATCACACAACAAGGTGTCATCTTCCCAATTTCAGCATCTATACTTGACCATATAGATACTTACCGTAAGGTCGTGGAAGCATATTCATATCCTGTTTTGGACTATATAAAATGTAAAGAGACCAAAGATCATAACATAGAAGTTTTAAATGACACAATCGATTATTATAAATATTATGATGCTAGCAAACAAGCTGAATTTTTATACGATAGTGTAGAAGACACTATTAAAAGAGTAATTCCTGAAGAAGTAAACTATTTGATTAAATATGATGAATATTAAAAGTATATGGATAATCATTTTGAAATGCCGGATAAATTAATCGCAAATCTAGTTCGGTTTTTACATCAGAATAATGGGGTGTTTTCGAAAAGAGGAAGAGAAAAGGAGTTTAAAATATTAAATGAACAAGAAGTAAAAGAAATAGAAGAGATTTTTAAAGAAATATTTGAGAGATAACAATGAGTCATCAATAAGAAGCTTGAATTTAATTAAGCAATTGCATGGCTTGGGTTATGAGTCTGTGAAGATTCATGATGTTGATGCTTTTGTTACCAATCTTAAAACCCAACTAGAGGCATTTAACATCAAAAGTGTTTATTAAAAACACCCTTGCACGAGTTATCATTCATTAATGCATAAATTTAAGTTAAAGGACAGATATATCATGTTAAAATTGGGATTTGATGAAAGACGGGGTTTTACTTGAGCAGGTAAGTGCTTTTTATTGCTCTTTTTGTTGCTTTTCGTGAAATAATGATTAATTTTGCACCAAAAAGAGCTTTATGATGCACTTTGTGGAAATTATTCAGACAATTAAAGAACGTAGAGAAATGATGCAGGTCACGCAAGAAACACTTGCGGAACTTTCCAGTGTGGGATTGCGAACTTTAAAGCAATTCGAAAGTGGAAAAGGAAACCCTACTCTCAAAACCATACAGAAACTGGCAGATGTATTAGGCTTGGAGGTTTGTTTGAGAGTAAAGAAAACGGAATATAATAAATGAGAAAAGCGAAAATATTATTCAATGAGGAGGAAGCAGGTATTCTGACTCAACATGATGATGGAACATTTTCTTTCCGATATCATAATAACTGGATTATTGATAGCAGTAAATCAAGCATAAGCCTTACTTTGCCCAAAACGCAGCAAGAATATCATTCTAAATACTTTTTTCCATTTTTCTATAATATGTTGCCAGAAGGGTCAAATAAGCAAACGGTTTGTAAGCACATGCGAATTGATCAGGATGATTATTTTGGACTATTAATGACGATTGCAAAAACTGATATTATTGGAGCCATTAGGGTGATTAAATTAGAACAATAGCAATGAAAATGTCAGAAATCAAAAATTGTCCAGGAACATTGGCTATAGGTTTTAATACATACAGTAGAACTTGTTTGAATAGAGTTTTCAATGGCAAAAAAGTTTATCATGTGCTATCTTATGATTCACCTTCAACCAATCAAGAAACAGCTGAATTATTTGATCAGAATAGAAAATACATTTCTATTTCAGGAGTACAGGAAAAATTTTCTGTTTTGCTTGATAAAAACAAAATCAGACTGATAAATGAAGACGAGAAAGGAACCTACATTCTTAAACCTATTCCAGGGATAGGGAGAAGAGTTGATCAGATGCCAGCTAATGAGCATTTAACCATGCAAATAGCTCGTCAGATTTATGGTATAGAAACGGCAGAGAATGCACTCATCTTTTTCAAGGATGGTTCACCTGCTTATATTACCAAACGATTTGATGTTAAGGATGATGGGGGTAAATGGGGACAGGAAGATTTTGCCTCCCTAGCTGGAAGAACCCCTCAAACTCATGGGGAACATTATAAATACCTGGGTAATTACATGGAACTTTTTCAGCTCATGCAAAAGCACCTGCCTGCATATAGGATAGAAGCTTCTAAGTTGTTTAGGATATTGATGTTTAATTATCTGTTTTCAAATGGTGATGCCCATTTGAAAAATTTCTCTATAATAGAAACTCCAATGGGGGATTATCGTCTAAGCCCTTCTTATGACTTATTAAATAGTAGAATTCATATAGAAGATAAAGACTTTGCCTTGGAAGATGGACTATTACCATGGAATCTGACACAAGGTACCGTTTCTCAACAATTTTTCACTCTTGCTCAGCAGGTTGGATTGAGTGAAAAGCAGACAAAAGATACCATTAGCCTATTAATATCAGGTTCAGAGAAGGTCGAAAAATTGATAGCAGCATCATTTCTTAATGAAAGTACAAAGCAAAATTATTGGCAAGCTTATCTAACTCGATTAAAACGGATGACCAAACAATAAACTTTAAAATTCATGCCGATGATTTTTTTAGGATAATGGTACTTGAAAAGAAAGAGATTAGGTTTTCCTGTGAAGTAGGGTAGGAGGCCCACTTCTTATAACAGTTCTAGGATATTTTGGTAATTGCAAGTAACAAATCCATGTTTTACGTATTTATTAACTTGCAGGACAAGGATGAAGCATCAATACAGTAAATTAAGTCAATCATGAGCTGTTCTTATTTTTTATTATTTTGGAACATAGAGGTAATGATATCAATTATCTCTTCCCTTTTATTTAGGTCTATCCCTTTGAGTAATTCTTCTAATTTGCTAATTAAAGATTTTAGGTCATTTTCTGATTTGCCACTTTTGCTTTTCACAAATTCAAAAAGGATTATTAGAATCGAGGGGAGTAGTGGGACTTTCCATTGTTGCAACATATTTGAATCAGGCTTCTCTTCAAGCCTATCCAATATTTCCTCTTTGTAAAATAGAATTACCTTTTTCAATTGATTTTTTTCCTCTTCCTTTTGATTGAGTTCTTTGTTTAGAAATTCAAGTTTAATTTTATCGATGCTATTATCGACAATTTTAAGTGTAAATTTTTCCTTTTCATTAGTTAATATATCCTTGTTCTCGTATAGTTCATCAAATTGATTAATCAAATATTTTTCCCGCTCTCGAAAACTATTATCTTTAGTGTTTATATCTTTTTCAAATAAAAAAAGTTTTTTTCTTTGGCTTCAAGTTGTAGCTCTCTTTGGGATAGTTCTAATGTTTTTTGCTGAACTTCAATTGCGGAAATCCTTGAAGGAATTGCATCGTTGCTCTCTTGCTGACTTGAATGTTTTTCAGCAAATTTTGCTTGAAGACCTAAAGTGAAATATTCAAATACAATTATAGATAAAGGAGTTGATTTTCCTGTATTAGTTTTCCTTTTTAATTGTTCTTTACTTAATAATAAATGGTCTCATTAGTTACATCTATTCTTATTCCTGTCGTATTCATTTTAATATGTGTTCTAGGTTTTATTTAATTCCTGAATACTTTGTCTTATTCAGTTTTTCATTAGCGCCTAATAATACACTTCTTTTTATAGCAAATGTGTTTTTACATTGTCGGTAGGAGTCTTTAGGTATGCTGTTTTTAATTTTTTGGGCTGTGGGTAGACTGTAATTGAATAGTTTTGCAATGTCATCGAGACTAGTCAATTGATCCTCCTGCGCAACCTTATTGTTGCAAATTGAACAAGAGGATATAACTATGGGTTCAGCTAGTACCTCTCTGATCATTTTTTTATAGATTCTTCATCCGTTACTATGATTTTTTTCATGATAATATTAATTTATCTACAAGAAAAATATGAATTATATGGGTATGCCTAAGTAAATTATTCGGCAAAATGCTAAAATTAGCAAGATTAGGCTAAAGTAAAAATAAATCCTCGAAGAATAAAGGTGTTATGATTTGAATGCTAAATTGCTGTTAAATGTTTTTTTTATTGCTGCGCAAGTAATCAGCAAGGTTATTATTAGCATCTCCTAAATTAGCTTTAAAAATTCCCTGAAAATAGGTGTAGGCAGTTTCATGAGATTTTCCTTTTGTATTAATGGTTCATTTTGAAATTTCCAGTCCGTATTTTTCACAGAAAATAGATACTGCACTAGTTAAAGTTAAATAATGGATATAGAGGTTTAGTTTAAGTGCTTCAAGAAGCGCTGGAACTTCTTGGAATTTACCTTTGCATCCTATCCATGTGCCTTCAGCATCAAAAAGTTTTTCCTTGATTACACTTTCGGCATGATTAGATTTAAGGTCCGATAAAAATAAATCTCTGTATCTAGAAGCAATATCCTCTGGCATATTTAGTCCACTTAATACTATTGGGGTTTTCTTTTTAAGTTCCTTAGAGAACTTATCCAGATTTAAAGAGAATAACTCCTGGATTTGAATATAAGCTAGAAAATGAGCTAGTTTTACAACAATGGCTTCATCTCTTTGATTGAGGAAAGATTCAATCATAGGTAAATAGTTGTGATTCTTATAGATATCAAGTAAATTGTTTTTTGTTTTTTCGAATCTTTCTTCGAAATTGAAAGGGGAGCCCTTAAATGTATTTATCTCAGCAAAGAAGCGTTCAATTAATTGATTTTTGTCGTCTGCTTCTTCTTTTTAGGAGAATAATTCCTGTTTTTCTTTTGAAATTAATTTTGGATTATAATCTTTAGCGGCTGTAATTTTGTTTTTAGGAACTTTTTGGACACTTACTTTTATCTGACTAAGCCGCTCAGTTGCTTTAGCTTGTTTTTCATTTTCTAATAGAACTGAAAGTTTCATTGATAATAACAAATAATAATTATCGGGATTTTTTTTATTAGAATTTATATTCAAGTATGGTGCCAAAAAAATCAAACAGGGTCAAAAATAGATTCTGGGTACTCAACTGGGGATTCAGAAATAAAAAAGCCCAGTAAATACTGGGCTTTGATATTGTAAACTGTACCCCGGGCGGGACTTGAACCCGCACTGCCGCAATGGCAACAGGATTTTAAGTCCTGCAAACACACTCGAAATATCAATAGAATCAGGCATTTCAAGATTGCATTTACATGCAAAACCCAACATTTCCCCGCTTTATTTCCCCACTTTTTCCCCGCTTAAAATTTTCCTAAAGAAATATCTAAGCATACAAAGCAAATTGGCATTGTGTGCTAAATATCAATTATATATACTATCAACTAAAAATTTCACAACATGGAAACACAAACAAGCAAAACAGTTTTCATAGAGTACAGTTCTTATACAAAAGGACAACACTTTATGACCGTGGTTCAAACACAAGACCACAAACGAATTATCATTGGGCGAGTCTATCGCGAATATGATAAAGAAAACAAGAAATCACATTATTATGCTACCGACTTTGCCGGCAACCCAATCTTTAAGGATGCCAAAGGACTTACTGAATTAAAACAAAATTTCATTGAATATGGAAAAACAATGGCTCAAACAATTCCTAATGTACAGAAGCAAAACTGGCAAAAAGCAGGCTTCGCTCAATTAAGAACTAATGTGAGGAATAAGGAGGTAAAAAACATCAGGGATAAAAAACCCGATAAAGAAAAGAAGCAGGAAGTTAATAAGACTGACCTTATCCGAAAGGAAGTTGAACAGGATATAAAGAATGCATCTGACAATAAGGAAGTGGCACCTCAAAATAATGATATTAAAGAGGAGCCAATTGAAAATGAAATCTCAACCAGAGAAAGTGAACTGGAAGAAATCAGGGATCAAAATGATGATAGAGAACAGGATATGGACAGAGACTTATAAAAACCTAAGCCATGAATGACAGAGCAAAATTAAAATTTAGTTCACCTGACCCCGAAACACAGGAGGTGATTGTAAATAGGATCCTTCCTGATAACAAATTAGAACCAATAGGCAAAATTTATTTAGATTACAATATTGAGACCAACTCAAGTATGTATATATCAACAAATAATAAAGGTGAAGAAATATTTCTTCCAACAACTGATTTTACAGATATAGAAAGGAGCTTTGAAAAGTACTCTAATGAACTAAACGAAATTTCTTACATAGAAGAATATGAAAACAGAAAGTTATCAATAAAACATTTACGTCAATGGACTACAAAACCAACAATAAGATTAATTAACAGGTAATCATTAATTTAAAAATCAATCAAATGAACAATCAAATTTTAAAAATCCCAAGTGGTAACATTTTCGATCCAGTATTGGAAGAAATGATGAGAAAACGCGATGTCGAACTAAAAGAAACGGCTCGTAGAAATGCAAAGCACTTTGCTAAAAAGAACCTACCCGCTCCTTTGGGCGACAGTATTTCACATTACACAGGTGAAATAAGAACAGGATATGAAAAGTTGGGAGCTGAAGTGTTTCATCGTTTGCAACCAGCTTCTCATTTCCCAGAAGCAAAAGCAGATGCTGAATATTATAGAGAAAAAGATGGGCAACTTGAAAAGGAAATAAATGAAAAAGAAGCTCAAAACCACAATGACCAATATGAACTTAATGAATTTGACCAAAGCAGTGTTCCTTCAAGATTTCGTTGGGCAATGATTTCAACCTTTATTATTACGATTGGAGAGATCGTCTTCAATACTAAAGCCTTTCAAATTACTGGTGAAAGCCTGTTCTTCGCACTATTACTTTCTATTTGTATTTCATTTGCTGTATTTGTATTTTCTCATATCGCTCCAATGTTATTTAAAGGGGCAAAGAATAAAATACAAAGGATATCAGTTGTCGTAGGTTCACTCCTTCTTATTACAGGACTTTTCACAGCCCTGGCAATTTTTAGGTCTAGCTATCTTGAAACTCATGATGTTCATATAAACCCTTTCTACTTTGTAATTATTAATCTTTTCTTTTTCCTTGTATCTTCATTACTATCCTTCTTTGTGTTGCCAACATGGCCAGAAGTAAAGGAGAATGCTTTACGGCTTAAAACCTTACTTGCTATCAAGAAAAGGAAAAAGGAAATCAAATTATTAAAAGCCGAAAGAGAAAAAATAAAGGAAACAATACTTGAAAGAACAAAAATTCGAATTCGTATTGCTAATTACTCAAATTATGCGGCTGACATAATTAGGAAAATGTATTGGGAATCATTGGAAATATTCAAAACGACAAACTTAACTTATCGCAATGATGGAATTGTCCCTGATTGTTATCGGGAGATACTTAACGCTCCAGATATTGCCGATTTTCAATTTACTTATTTAATCGCTGAAAATTAATCACCATGAAAACAACCATAATAATAATTTTCTTAATTGTCGGAGTAGCAATAATAGTTGCTTTTAATTCCGGTACTACTTCAACAACAGAAGTTGTTGTTATTCGAGACATAACAGATACCCAGATTACCCAACCTAATTCCACAGACATACTCCCATTGTTTAATTTGAAAAATACTCAATGGGATGGGGCAAAATTCCGCTATGTGGATATTACCAATGTGAGCTATAGTCGAACTTTCGAAACAAGTATCGATGCTGAAAACCAATGGATGGGAAATGAGTTTGAAAGACAAAAGAAAATAAAGAATTTCAATACAGAAGTTTCCAAAATATTTTCCGAAAAAGCGACAGAAACAATAGGGTTGGATAATTCAGTAATTTATACCCCAATAGCAAGGGAACTGAATAGACTGTATAAGAATTCATCAGATAAAAAAATCCTCTTAATCTACAGCAACCTAATGGAAAACACCAAGGAAATGTCCTTTTATGAAAAGAAGAAGCTTGATTTACTTAAAACAAAGCCTGAATCAGTGAGAAAATATTTTGAATCTCAAGTACCTTTAGGAGATTTAACGGGAATTAAAATCTACATTCTTTTCCAGGCTAATGGAATAAAAGAAAATGAGCAATTTAAAATTGTATCGGGATTTTACAAAAGTCTCTTGGAAAGTAAAAATGCTCAAGTCGAAATTGCAGTAAATGTAAATTGAAAATTTAAAAGTTAAAGAAATGAAGGTTAGAAAAATCATTTGGGACTTTATTAAGTGGATAATAAAACTTGCATTGAAGTTATTTACTGTCCTGCTTTGGGGTGCCTTGAGTATCTTGGAAGTAATAGTGCATCATCTAAATACGTATCTCAAAAAAATTATCAGCTAATTAAAATAAAACCAAAATGAAATTTATCACCCAACTTTTTTCAATGATATTCGAATTACTTGCCGGAATACTTAATTTTATCTTTGAGGGATTAGGAATTGTATTTTCACAAAAGAAAAAAGAATATAGTGCCGAGTTTGCTTCACAAGGTACAATCCTATCAAGATTTAATCATGGCTTTTGTCTTACAGGGACCAAAAGATTAACCTGTAAGGATTCATTTCAAAATGCATTAATAATAGGAGGAACTGGTACAGGGAAATCAAGTGTTGTTCTGTTTCCTTCTATTTTTTCTATGCGTGGCAGTTTAATTATCCATGACCCATCAGGGGAATTGTTAATGAAAAGTGCAGGCTATTTGAAACAAAAAGGTTATGAAATAAAAGTACTGAATTTCGCTAATCCAGAAAATTCAGCAGGATATAACCCACTTGTCAGAGCTCAAAGTTCTTCAGATATACAAAAAATCGCTTCCATGCTTGTTGAGAATGCTTTAGGTGGAAAGTCAAAAGATCCTTTTTGGAATATTCAAGCAACTTCATTGTTGGCAATGTTAATTGATATACTAAAAAAGCAGGATGATGAGTATCAAAACTTATTCAATATCCGACAATTACTTAACCGACTTGGAGGCAATCCACAATCAGTTGATAATCTATTTAGTAAATTTGCTGACGATATAATTTTTGAAGAGTATAAATCATTTATATCCTACGATGAAAAAGTAGTGTCAGGGGTAATTGCTACCTGCAAAGCAGCACTTCAAATATTTAATGATGGTGCAGTAGCAAAAGTAACCTCTTTTGATAATATTGATTTCCTTGATTTCCGAAATAAACCAACTGCATTATTTATTCAAAACTCCGTTGCTGATCAAAGGTATTATTCTGTGCTTACCTCTATCTTCTTTGAACAATTCTTTTCATTTCTACTTGGTCGTTTCCCCCAAAAAGGAGAGAAAGATATTTTCCTTCTCATTGATGAGGCTTCATCCTTAAACCTTCCAACTTTACCGTTAGCAGTGGCTAACGTTAGAAAACATCGTTCAGGTATCATGCTTTTGGTTCAGGACTTCAATCAACTTGTTCATCACTATGGAAAGTATGATGCAGATGGAATAAAATCCAATTGTTTTGCCAAAATGTATTTTACAGGGACTTCATTTGAAACTGCAAAAGAACTTGAGCAAACTTTAGGAAAATATCAATTTGAGGATGGGAAAAACAGAACAGTGGTTCGTCCCTTAATGACCAATGATGAAATCCGAACGATGGATATTAAAAGGGCATTGCTTATCTGTGGGCATCACCCTCCGATTAAAGCAAAACTAAGACCGTATTATAAAAACAGAATGTACCTTAATTATAGCAATATTCCAGTTCCAGAAGCCGAAAATAGCGAAATTCCAGAGAGTGTTGCTGTATTGCCTCCAATTAACAAGAAAGCATCTGAAGATGCCTAGAAAAGCCAAAAATAGCGGAATGTGGGCATATTTAGATGCCTTGGGAGTACTCGAAAAGGGAACAGAGGAGGAAATTAAATCCGCTAAACAAGCTTATCGTAAACAATACTTACTGAATTATAAAAGAAACAAAAGGGCCACAAAGCCTGAATTTACCATTAGTCTTATTAAAGACAATGGTGAATATTCCACCATATTATCATCTGCTAAACATCATAAGTTATCAATATCTTCATTTATTCGCTTGGCAACTCTTGCCTACATCAATAAAACTTATGTTGTCCCTGACCGATTTCAAATTGCAAAACTAGAACAATTACTTTCTCAATGTTTGAATGAAATACAACGAATAGCCCAAAAGAAGGATAAATTCTTTTGGGAGAAAGACCAAAAGATTAAAAACATTGAAAAGCAAATTGAGAATTTAGAAATAGATATTAGGGAAGTAATTGAGGCACCCTGTACCTTAGAAGAATTAATAATAAAGGAAATTAATAAAAAACCAGAACTTAAAGGTCGACTTATTACCATAATATCTTCATTGCAAAATGATTGTAAAAATAAAATCACATAAAAATCCTACCTTTTCAAAGTTGTTAAACTATATGATTCATGACAAAGATCGTCTGTTTGATAATAGTGGACATAGCTTTATCATTACCCACAACTTGAAAGATTCAACTGTTAAGGAATGGGATAACCAATATAAAATTAATGAGCAGTTTAGAAAACATAAACGAATCAATAGTGTGATGATGACTCATGAAATTCTTTCCTGGCATAAAGATGATGCAAAAGAAATTACCTTAGATAAATTAGAAGATATAGCAAGAGAATACATTCAAAAGAGAAACCCAAATGGAATGTATGTTGCAGTTCCTCATTTTGATAAAGAACATTATCACGTACATATTTGTGCATCCGGAATAGAATATCGAACTGGAAAAACAATGCGATTAGCAAAACAAGAGATGCAGGAATTAAAACAAACAATTCAACAGTATCAAATCGATAAATACCCAAAGTTAACCAAATCTATTGTAAATCACGGGACACCAAAAAAAGATTTTGCCCTCCCTTCTGAGAAAGAATATCAACATCGGCAAAGGACAGGGAGGGCAACAGACAAGGAGTTAGTAATTGGAATGCTTAAAACAGCATATAAAAATGCAGTATCAAAGAATGATTTTTATAACAAGTTAAAAGAATGCGGACTTTCAACATATATCAGAGGTGGTAGAATTTCGGGCATAATTTATTGTGAACGTAAATTCCGGCTAAACCGATTGGGCTTTACAGATGAAAGGTTAGAAGAATTGAATAGGACTTTAATAAGGCAAAAAGAAATAAGTGATAGTCAACTAAGAACGAAAGAGAAAATTATCAGACGTTTCAAATAACTTTTTTCTAGCATGAAAAACAATATTAAAACCTCACCAATTGACGTTTATTCAATAGTAAATAATCGTATTATAGAACATCTTGAAAAAGGTGTTGTACCATGGCATCAAACATGGACAAAAGCAGGATTGCCAAAAAATTTAATTACAGGAAAAAACTACAGGGGAATTAATGTTTGGTTGTTGTCGACCCTTAATTACTCTCAAAACTATTTCCTGACATTTAAACAAGCCAAAGAATTAGGAGGAACAGTAAAACGTGGAGAAAAATCACAAGAAGTAATTTTTTGGAAATGGCTTGAAAAGGAAGATAAAAATACAAAAGAAATAGAAAGAATTCCAATGCTTCGATATTACAACGTTTTCAACATTGATCAATGTGAAGGAATACCAAAAGAAAAATTACCTCAGGTTGAATTAAGAAAAAATAATCCCTTAGAAACATGTGAGAGAATTATTGAAGAAATGCCGAAGCGACCGAATATAGTAAGTAAAGAACATAGAGCATATTACAGTAAAACGAATGATTATGTGAATATTCCAAAGATAGAAACTTTTGATAAAAGTGAAGATTATTATGGTGCTTTATTCCATGAATTAGTTCACAGCACAGGACATAATGAAAGATTATGCAGAAGAGAGTTATTGGAAAGTAAAGGATTTGGAACAGAAGATTATGCAAAAGAGGAATTAACAGCAGAGATGGGAGCTTCGTATCTTAAGTCTTATGCCGGAATACCAATAGAGCAACTTGAAAACAATGCTTCATATATTCAATCATGGCTTGGAAGATTGAAAAACGACAAAAAGTTTATTGTTCATGCCAGTGCTCAAGCTCAAAAAGCCACTGATTATATTCTAAATATAAATCAGGAAAGTAAAGAATTGGACATATCTGATGAAAATAAAGAAGCTGAAATTCCATTAACATACAGTGAAAAGGAAAGATGTGAAGAATTACAAATGCTTAGATTACAAAAAGATAATATGACAAAAGGAAAACAACTTACTTGAAATTGTTGATCTGATAAGTAAAGGGGAGAGTTTATTTAAAGTGAGTGAATATAAATTAATATATTTGCATATTCGTTGACATAAACCAATAAAAAAGATACAATAAACCTATAAAACATTATCCCATTTACTAAAGTAACAAAAATTAAGTTGAAAACTGAAAAACTTACAAGGCAAGAAATAATCGATAAAAGGCTTAAACAAGCTAATTGGAATGTTTCTGATAAAACCCAAGTAGTGGAAGAATTTGATATTATTGTTGATTCTCAAAAAGTTCAGGAAGCAATAAATCCATATTCTGGTCATCAGTTCAGTGACTATGTATTACTTGGAAAAGATGGAAAACCAATTGCTGTGGTTGAAGCAAAAAAGACATCTGTTGATGCTGCAATTGGACGTGAACAGGCAAAGCAATATTGTTATAACATCCAAAAAAAACATGGAGGGGAACTTCCTTTTTGCTTTTATACCAATGGATATGAAATACATTTTTGGGATTTAGAAAACTATCCACCTAAAAAAGTTTACGGTTTTCCAACTCGAGATGATCTTGAACGATATTCATATATATTCGAAAAGCACGTAAAAGTCTAGCCGGGGAATTAATAAACACTAAGGTTGCTGGAAGGGATTATCAAATACGCTGTATCCGTGCTGTAATGGAAGCCATTGAGAAACGAAAAAGAAAGTTTTTATTAGTGATGGCAACTGGAACTGGGAAAACACGAACCTGTGTAGCCCTTGTTGATTCACTTATGAGAGCAGGTTGGGCAGAAAGAGTATTGTTTTTAGTGGATAGAATTTCTTTAAAAGAACAAACTCTTGATGTGTTTAAAGAATATTTACCTAATGAACCAAGATGGCCAAAGCAAGGTGAAAAGGATATTACAACTGATAGAAGGATTTATGTTACTACTTATCCTACCATGCTAAACATAATTCGAGATGAGAATAAACCTTTAAGTCCTCATTTCTTTGATTTGGTGGTTGTAGATGAAAGTCATCGAAGTATTTATAATACTTATCAGGAAATATTAGACTATTTCAACACCATTACTCTTGGTATGACTGCAACTCCAACAGATGTTATTGACCATAATACATTCAATTTGTTTGAATGTGAAGATGGAGTTCCAACATTTGCATATTCTTATGATGAAGCAGTAAATAATATTCCTCCTTATCTCTGTAATTTTCAGGTAATGAAAATTAAAACGAAGTTTCAGGATGAAGGAATTAGTAAAAGAACAATTTCCTTAGAAGACCAACAAAGATTGATACTTGAAGGAAAAGAGATCGAAGAAATTAATTACGAGGGGACTGAAATTGAGAAGAAAGTAATTAACAGGGGAACAAATGCATTGATAGTTCGGGAATTCATGGAAGAGTCTATCAAAGATAGCAATGGTGTATTGCCAGGAAAAACAATTTTCTTTTGCATTAGTAAAGCTCATGCAAGAAGAGTGGAAGAAATATTTGATTCTCTTTATCCTGAATACAAAGGAGAATTAGCAAAAGTAATTGTTAGCGAAGACCCTAGAGTATATGGTAAAGGTGGCTTGCTTGATCAATTTGTTTCTAATGATATGCCACGTGTTGCAATAAGTGTAGATATGCTCGATACAGGAATAGATGTCAGGGAATTAACAAATCTAGTATTTGCAAAACCTGTATATTCATATACCAAGTTTTGGCAAATGATAGGTAGAGGAACCAGACTACTTGAAACTGAAAAAATAAAACCATGGTGCACAAAAAAAGATGAATTCTTAATTCTTGATTGTTGGGATAATTTTGAATATTTTAAAATTAATCCAAGAGGGAAAGAACTAAAACCACAAATCCCATTACCTGTGAGGTTGTTTGGTGTTCGCTTAGAAAAAATAGAAAAAGCGATTGAATTAAACTGCAATGAAATAACTGAAAAAGAAATTCAAAAGCTTAGAGCACAAATAAATAGCCTTCCTCAGAATTCCATCGTAATAATGGAGGCAAAACATGAGATGCAAAGATTGGAAGATGGGAACTTTTGGAATAATTTGTCCGTGGAAAAAATAGAGTTTCTTCGAACAGTTATTAAACCACTTTTCAGAACAATTTCTGATACTGATTTTAAAGCAATGCGATTTGAAAAAGATATTGTGGAAGTTTCTTTGGCTCATTTATCAGAGGAGAAGGAAAAATTTGAAACAATTAAAGATAGTATTATTGAAGAGATTGGGGAACTTCCTTTAAGTATCAATGTTGTTGCTAAAGAAGAAGAACTAATTAAAAAAGCACAGACGAATCATTATTGGGCAACTATTAGTGAAGAGAAATTTGATGAACTGATTCAAAAAATTTCCCCACTCATGAAATATCGAGAATCAGTCATTCCACTTGGACCCGCAAAATTCAATTTTAAAGATATTGTGAGTGAGAAAGAATATGTTGAATTTGGACCACAACATGAAGCGTTAAGCGTTGCAAAATATAGGGAATTAGTTGAGCAGAAAGTTAATGAAATGGTTATGGAAAACTCTATTCTACAAAGGATAAAAGAAGGAAAAGAGATTTCACACAATGAAGCGGAACAATTAGCTGAAGCATTGCATAATGAACATCCACACATTACAATAGAATTACTGAGAAGAGTATATAATCATCGTAAGGCGGAGTTGGTGCAATTCATCAAACATATCCTTGGAATTGAAATATTAGAATCATTTCCTGAAACTGTTTCCAAAGCCTTTGATACTTTTATTACAGCACATTCATACCTTACCAGTCGGCAATTACAATTCTTAGATTTACTGCGTAAGTACATTATTGAAAACGAAAAACTAACAAAAAGGAACCTCATTGAATCACCATTTACTTTACTTCATCCCGAAGGAATAAGAGGAATATTTAATCCTAATGAGATTGAAGAAATATTAAAATTCACAGAATTAATAATCGCTGCATAATATGGCAAAGAAGAAAACAATAATTGTAAAAGGGTCAGAAATAACCATCATTGAACACAAAAATTCTGATTTTATATCTTTAACTGACATGGTTAAAGGTTTTGAAGATGGGCATTCTTTGATTGAGAAATGGTTGCGCAACAAAAATACCATTGAATTTATTGGCATATGGGAAGAGATAAATAATCCCAATTTTAATTACCCCGAATTCGAGGGAATTAAAAATGAAGCGGGTCTTAATCGTTTTACACTATCAGTTAAGAAATGGATTGAAAAAACGCATGCTATAGGAATTATAGCCAAAGCAGGAAGATATAACAGCGGTACTTTTGCGGATAAAGATATTGCTTTTGAATTTGGTAGTTGGTTAAGTCCCGGATTTAAAATGTATCTGATAAAAGAATTCCAAAGGCTTAAGGAAGATGAAAATGATAGATTAAAATTAGGTTGGAGCTTTCAACGTACACTTGCAAAAGTAAATTACAAAATTCATACTGATGCAATTAAAGAAAAACTAATTCCGCCTGAATTAAACAAATCTCAAATTAATTTTTTATATGCAAACGAAGCTGATATGCTAAATATGGCTTTGTTTGGAAAGACAGCTCTTGAATGGAGAACTGAAAATCCTGACTTACAAGGAAATATTAGAGATTATGCTACAATTGAACAATTGGTAGTGCTTTCAAA
Organism: uncultured bacterium; assembly: GCA_903922465.1. GTDB lineage: Bacteria > Bacteroidota > Bacteroidia > Bacteroidales > CAIXTV01 > CAIXTV01. The sequence goes on along the minus strand of CAIXTV010000021.1, from coordinate 47,431 downwards.
CTTAGAAAGTATAAATGCAATGCTGATACATCAGAATTTACCACAAAGCCAAAGATTGATACAATTGAATCAAATGGCTATAACTCAAATGAACTCTTTATTATCAAATACTAATGTGAAGAAATTAAAATAAATAATGCTACAAAATAACTCAAAAATAAAATCTCTTATAGAAAAGCTCTGGAACAATTTTTGGAGTGGGGGAATTGCAAATCCACTTACAGCAATTGAACAAATAACTTATTTAATTTTCATGAAACGTTTGGATGATTTAGAAACCAAACGTGAGCGAGATGCTGAATTCACTGGTGAAAAATACACATCACGATTTAGCGGTAAATTTAAAACACCCGGAAGTAATGAAGAAGTGGATAAAAATGAATTGCGTTGGAGTAATTTTAAACGTAGACCTGCCGATGAAATGTTATTACACGTGCAAACCAAAGTCTTTCCATTTCTAAAAGAATTGAACGGGGACACTTCCCCATTTACTAAACATATGGCAAATGCAGTTTTCATTATGCCTAAAGCTTCTTTATTGGTAGAAGCAATAAATATAATTGAGCAATTATTTACTGAAATTGAAAAAGATGCAACTGAAGGAGGTCAAGCATTCCAAGATATTCAAGGTGATGTTTATGAAATGCTCTTAGGTGCAATCGCAACAGCAGGAAAGAACGGGCAATTCAGAACTCCAAGACATATAATTAAACTTATGTCTGAATTGGTTGCACCACAATTAGGTCAGCGAATGGCAGATCCCAGTAGTGGCACGGGTGGTTTTATTTTAGGATATTATCAATATATTCTAACTGATTTGGTGCGTAAAACCGACCCATCAAAATTAATAAAAGACGAAGATGGTTTTGAACGTGCAACCATGAGTGCGATACTTACAGATAAGGTAAAGAAAATGTTAGAGCAAAGCATGTTTGGTTTTGACATTGACACTACAATGGTCCGCTTAGGTTTGATGAACCTAATGATGCACGGTATTGATGAACCTCGAATTGATTATAAAGACACACTCAGTAAAAGTTTCAATGAGGATAATCTGTACGATATTATAATGGCAAATCCTCCATTCACTGGTAATATTGACAAAGGCGATATAAACGAAGGGTTAAAATTACCAACTACAAAAACAGAATTGCTTTTTGTAGAACGTATTTTTAATATGCTAAAAGTAGGTGGAACTTCTGCAGTTATTGTACCTTCAGGCGTAATTCAAAATTCCGGTAAAGCATTTGAAGCATTAAGGAAATTATTAGTTGAAAAGTCAGAATTAAAAGCAGTTATAGCAATGCCAAGTGGAGTTTTTAAACCTTATGCAGGTGTAAGCACTGCTATTTTGATTTTTACAAAAGGTGGTGAAACAACTAATGTCTGGTTTTACGACATGAAAGCTGACGGATATACTTTAGATGATAAACGAAGTAAAATTAACGAAAGTGATTTGCCTGATATTGTTCAGAAATATAAAATAAGAAACGATAAAACAGATACTGATAGAAAAAACAAATATTTCTTTGTTGGTAAAAAGGAAATTGTAGAAAATGATTATGATTTGAATTTAAGTACATATAAAGTAGAAGAATATGAAGAAGTAATTTACGAAAAACCAAAAGAGATTTTCGGGAAATTAGTAAAGATTGAAGGTAGTATCCAGTCTGCTTTAGAAGAAATAAAACCTTTGATCCAATGACTATTTTAAAAGATATTGTATCAATAGAGAAAGGAAAAGGGTATGACTTACTTGATGAATTTAAGGAAGGTGCTACTCGAGTATTTCAAGCAAACGATTTTAGGAATGAGAACAAGCCACAATACACTTTGGATACTGAAGGAGTTTTAACAAATGAAAATGACATACTCGTTGTTTGGGACGGTTCTGTTGGACAAATGGGCTTTGGGAAAAAAGGATATGTTGGGAGCACGATTGTTCGGGTAAGGGTGAAAAACCCGAAAGAGTTTTCGCCTTTTTTTATCTATAAATTTCTACAAACAAAATCCGTATTCCTGAAAAGAAAATCCACAGGTGCAACCATTCAGCATATTAATAGAAAATCTTTGGAACAATTAGAAATTCCATCAGTCCCTTTTATAGATCAAATCAAAATAGCTAATATTTTAAGCAAAGCCGAAATACTTATCGAATTACGCAGACAAGGCATTTCTATGCTTGATCAATTTTTGAAAAGTACTTTTTTGGAAATGTTTTATTCAAATCCAGAAACTATTAAATGGGATGAGGTAAAATTCGAAGAATTTGCAGATAAGAAAAAAGGAAGTATGAGAACTGGTCCATTTGGGAGTAGTTTACTTCATAGTGAATTTACAGAATCAGGTGATGTAAAGGTTTTAGGAATTGACAATGTTGTTACAAATAAGTTTGATTGGAAAAGAAGTAGATGTATAACATTTGAAAAATTTCAAGAACTTAAAAGATACCAAGTTTACCCAAATGATGTTTTAATCTCGATAATGGCAACGCTTGGGAGAACTGCAGTTGTACCAGACAATATTCCTATTTGTATAAATTCAAAGCATTTAGCTGCCATTACATTAGACAAGAAAATCGCAAATCCATATTTTATCGCTTATGCATTCCATAGCCATCCTTTAATTATCAGACAAATGAGCAATAAGGTGAAAGGTGCAATAATGGATGGACTAAACTTAACAATAATTAAAAAGATAAAAATTAAACTACCACCTGTTGAACTTCAGAATCAATTTGCCACTATTGTAATAAAAAATGAAACACTTAAAGACTCATACAAAAACAGTTTACAGGAATTGGAAAATTTGTTTGGTAGTTTAAGCCAAAGGGCATTTAAAGGGGAGTTGAATATTATTGAAAAAAATGATATTCAGACTAAATTAGAATTATAAAGATAAAATTATGAATAACATAAAATATTCAAGAGGATCAGAATGGAGAAAATGGGATTTGCATATTCATAGCCCTGCATCTGATGGCTTTTCTGGTACTTTTGAACAATTTGAAACACAACTAAAAGATGCTAATTGTGATGTTATCGGAATAAATGATTATTTTACAGTTGCAGGCTATAAACAAATCAAAGAAAAAATTGAAAGAGGGGAACTGAATATTGGGGATAAAAAAATACTGCCTGTTGTTGAATTTCGAATGACTGAAAGTGTACAGAATAAAAATACAAAAACAAATAGTGCAATACATTTCAATTTTCATATAATATTTGATAATGAAATTAATATTGCAGACATTGAAAATCTTATAAAAGGGCTTAAAAGCAATGGGACTATAATTAGTACAGACTATGACGATAAAACCAAACTGAAAGATAAAAAAATATCTCTTGAATTTCTACTAAATGAGCTAAAAGACGTAAAATTTAAGGAAAAATATTTATTGTGGCTTCCTTATGATGAATATGGTGGCATTGATGAAATTGATCCTATTTCAGATGGATGGATTAAAAGTAATTTTATTAAAATGGCAGATATTCTTGGTTCATCCAGACAAAAACAAATTGATTTTTTCTTATGGAAATCAGATTTAAAATCTGACGGAACACCCAAATTTACTCATGATGACTTCAAGAAATGGTTTTTACGAAAAAAGGTTTGTATAAAAGGAAGTGATTCACATTCTCAAGAGTATCCTCTCGGAAAACTCAAGGATAAAGATTCTAACCCGATTGAAAAATATTGTTGGATCAAAGCTGAACCTACATTTGAGGGTTTGAAACAAATTGTTTACGAACCTGAAACGAGAATTTATATTGGTGAAGAAAAACCTAAAAAACCAATAAATACGATTAATGCGATTAATTTAAAAATACCAGCTGACGCAAAAGTTGGTTTAGACAAATTTTGTTTTGCTGGCAATAATAAATCTTACGATTTAAGTCCATATTTCAATTGCTTTATTGGTGGAAGAGGTTCGGGGAAAAGTACAATTTTAAATTTTTTAGGTTTATCCTCTAGTAATCCTGATTCACCGAAAAAATTCTGGAAGGATTTAGCTCCATCTTTTGATCTAAATGATAAAAATGTCTTTTCTTTCTCAGGAACGGAAATATTTGAGTTCTTGGCGCAAAGTGAAATAGAGACCTTTGCAAAAGACAAATCAAAATTTACACAGGCAATTTACAATAGAGCTAACGCTCATGCTGGTAATATTTTGAAAGAATATGAAGATGTAATTGAAACATTAAAAGAGAAGCTTAATCAAATTATTCTAGCTGTTTCAGATTTAAAAACACTTGAATACACAAAGGAAACAAAAGAAAAAGAAAAAAGAACCCTTGAAAGTAGTGTCAAAGTTTTATCAAGTAAAGAGTACAATGAAACAATTTCTGGTATTACTGATAAATCGAAAGAATTACAAAAATTATTAGATTGGAAAGACAATATTTCTAAACTGAAAGATTTATTATCAAAGTTGCTTCCAGAATCTGAATCGGATGACCTTACTGATAAAAATGAAAAAACAGAATACGAAAAAGCTTATAACCTTGCTGTAATTAAGATTGGAGAAGCCATTGAGTTATTGAAGGAAGAAAAATTCATTAAGGAAACCGAAAAAGAAGCAACAATCCAAAAAGCCTTAAACGATCTAGAAAATGAGGCTATGATATTGGTTCAAAAAGCTGGGTATACACCTGAGAGTGTTGAACAAATTAAATCTGCACCACAAAAAATTACGAATTTAGATGGTGAAATAAAAAATATAATTGGTCAAATAGAATCAAAAAGGAAAATAATGGCAACGCATAATAGTGTTGTTAATGAACTAAATACGGATAAACAGAATTATGAAGATAAAATAACTGAAATATTAATGCCTCTGCAAAATTTACTAAAAAAACAGTTTGATGACAACAGAGGTAAAGATATTAAGCAAATTTCTTTGGAATATTCGTTTGACAAAAAAAATGCTTGGATCGCATTAGCAAATGAATTTTACAACAAATTTAAAGAAAAATATGGTGATTCAGAAAGAAGCAAAGAAGTTTGTGACTTTATAATCGAAAACGAGCAAACTTTTGCAAAAAATTCATTTGTTGATATATCACAGCTTTTACAGAATTCACAAAAAGGCGATAAAAAATACATCAGGTTTTTCGATGAAGTATTCAAAGACGAAAAGAATTTTATGATATTTCAGGTAATCAGGGATAAGCATTTGTTTGATGTAAAAACAAACAAAATAATTCGGGTCAAATACGACAACAAAGATGTTGAGCAAGCCTCTTTTGGACAAAGATGCACTGCAGTTGTTGTCATTTTGCTTTTGTTTGGCAATTATCCGCTTATTATAGACGAACCCGAAGCACATCTTGATAGCTCATTGATTGCAAATTATCTTGTGCCTTTACTTAAAGAGAAAAAGTCAGATCGTCAAATTATATTTGCTACACACAACGCTAATTTTGTAATAAATGGTGATGCAGAGAAAATTTTTATATTAAAAAATGAATCTGGACAAACTGAATTAATCGAAACGACAATTGAGGATACTACAAATAGAGAAGAATTATTGAAACTTGAAGGTGGAAAAGAAGCATTCGAAAAAAGAGGAGAAAAACTTAACATTATATAATTCCTTATTTGATATGCATATGCCATTTTTTATTTGGTTTTTTGACCTCGAAAAAAAGGATAAAATTATATGGCTCAACTAAAATAAATTTTATAAATTTGTGGAAAATTTTCAATGCAACAAGCCCATAAAGAATCAGCAACTTCAATATGGTCCTTTTATACAAAAAAACAATATCAATTACCTTATAATATATACAATATAAATTTGAAATTTTAAAACTATGTGGAACGATAACGATACAAATATCGATTTGATAGATTTTTCTCATTTGGTTGATACTACAATTAGTATTATAAATAATGATAATCTGGTTCCATGCACTATTGGTTTTTATGGTGATTGGGGAAGTGGAAAATCAAGTCTATTAAGAATGATTGAAGAAAGTTACAAAGATAAAACTGATGTTCTTACAATTAAATTTAATGGTTGGCTTTTTGAAGGTTATGATGATGCAAAGTCTGTTCTAATCAGAACAATTTTAGAAGAAATAATAAAGAAAAAAACTTTTTCAGCAAAGGCAAAGAAAATTGCAATTAAACTTTATAAGCAGATAGACTGGATGAAGATTGCTAAATCAGCCGCAACTCATGGAGCAGCATATTTACTCACAGGTGGCATAGGGAACATTGCTTTAGGGATAAAAGATTTGCTTAATGTTGATAAAGATACAATTAAAGGCAATATTGCTGAATTGGCTGATAATTTTAGTGATGGAGAGTATGACAAACTGATAGATTGCATTAAAAAATCAGAAAATACTAATAATACTTTTCAAACAGGTATACGCGAATTTCATCAAAACTTTGAAAGTTTATTAAGCGAAACTAAAATAAACAGATTGATTGTTTTTATTGATGACCTAGACCGTTGTACACCTGATACTGTTATCTCAACTTTAGAAGCGATAAAACTTTTTTTGTTTGTGCCAAAATCAACTTTTGTGATATGTGCGGATGATAGGCTTATCAAGTATGCTGTAAGGAAACGGTTTCCTGAAATTCAAGGAGCAAATGCTGAAGTTGGCAGGGATTATCTTGAAAAATTAATTCAATATCCAATACGGATACCACCTATGGATAATCTTGAAATGGAAACATACATTAATCTTTTATTTTGCAAACTGAGTATCGATTCAGAAGAATTTGAAAGCCTACGGAGTCAGGTAATGAAAAATAAAAGGAAAGAACTTTTTTCCTCTGTAATAAATAGCGATACTATTTCTAAATTTATTAAAGACGAATCAGTACCAGAAAAACTCAAAGAAGATTTAATTTTATCAGGACAGATAACACATCTTTTAACAGTAGGATTAAACGGAAATCCTAGACAATGTAAGCGTTTTTTAAACATGCTTTTGCTAAGATTGCAAATGGCAAAAAGCAAAGGAGTGGAGATACAGAAAAAAGTATTGGCAAAATTAATGCTGCTAGAGTACTTTAAACCGGAAACATTTAGAACGCTTTCGGGTATTCAAGCAGAGCAAGAAGGCTGTCCAAAAGAAATTAAATATGCCGAAACCCTTATTAAAGATAAATCGGCAAAAGCAAGTAAAGATTCAAAATTGGATGTGAAATTATTAATCGCTGAAAAATGGTTTAATAAATGGTTTGAAATAGAGCCTAAATTAAGTGACATTGATCTAAGACCATATTTCTATTTTTCCAGAGATGTTCTAGGTGTTATTACCTCTGAAACTTCTCGAATGAGTTCGCAGGCACAGGAAATTTATCAAAACTTAGTTAGTGAAAGTGTTGCTTTCGTTAGAAAGGCTTTGAAAGAGATTAAAGGAATTTCAAATGCCGATTCAGCTTCAATATTTTCCTCTCTTTGTTCTAAAATTAAGCAAGAAGATAATGAAACCAAAATCAATGCATATTTAAAAACATTGATTCAAATGACCGAGGATAAAAAGGAATTATTATCCGAACTTCTTGCATTTTTAGATAACATGTCTTCAATCGTTATAGGGCCGGCTGTCATACCCGAAATAATTAAAGCAACGAAAGAATCAACATACGCAGAAACGACAAAAAGTCTTATTACGAAATGGTCAAAATCAGAAAATAAAATGCTTGCTGCTATTGCTAAAAAGAATATATAATATATGGGAACTTCTTCTTCAAATGCTGGACCAAAAGGGAATACACCTCTTTTGCCAGATTGGATTGACAATGAAAAGGATGACAATTCTGTTAATCCAAATGATGGAAATAATAATACAGAAAACCAAAATCAGGACAATCAAAATACCGTAATTCCGTTAACAGGTACTTGGTCTGGTGCAAAAAGGTCATTAGGTAATTTTTCTAATAATCCATCTAAAGTAAATTTTAAACGTGCTGTTAAAGCTTATGTAAAAGCATCAGGAGGTGCAAGAAACATTGCAAATAGTGCAAGACATGGTAAAATTGTTGCTGGCCAATTTATATCATTCTTAAATGATATAAGAAATGACGGTCTTAATAAAACATATGAAAAGTTTGGTTTTGGAAAGATCTCTGGGGATAGTGTTGAGCATATTTTCAATAATTTGGCCGAAGTATTATCATCTGGAGGTGGAACAGATGAAGAAACTATTGCCAGAAACGCAGTTGTTGAAGCTTTAGCAAAAATTTATGAAGATTTTGACGTTGAAAATAACTCCATCGAAGCTCTTGATAATTTAACTGAGGAGCAAACAGAAACCTACTTGGAGTATTACCTGACTTCATATATCTACGAACGATGGCTACAGGAATTAGGAATTAAAATCGAGGAAAAGGACATAAACCCGGCTGATGTTGTAAAGGCAGAAAAGAATGCCTTCGATTTTATTCAATCTTCGGTAAATCTAAAATTTGATGATTACAACCTGACAACTTTTGATTATCGCTCTGATACAGGCAAAGCAATAATGGATGAAATTTTTATTCAAGCATACTCACTAATTGAAGCATTATGATTTTTAACATAATTATAAAAGAAAACAAAGACGATAGTTTTTCTATTGAGGAGAATAGTAAAAATAAAGTACATTACCTTTCGTCTTATAGAAACTACAACCTTCATGAGGAAAAATATGTAAGTTATTCCATATTGTCTGAACTTACAAAAGAAAAATTGTCTCCTTCTGAAAATGCTATTGATTTTATTAATCTAAGTTTAGGGATATATGTTTTTGACCAGATGGTATCAAGAGAATATTTTGGATATTTTAGCTGGAACAGGTATTTTAAGGTTTACTTACCAGTAGCAGATATTGAAAAATGGAATAAATCAAAAACTCATATTGAAAACTTTCTTTCATTTCTAAGTGGTGATAAATGGGAATTATATTTTAGAAAAAGAGAATTTATCTATGATGATTTTAATAGAATAGAAAATAACATTGAAAAAGTTTGTTTATTGTCAGGTGGATTAGATTCTTTTATTGGTGCAGTTGATTTATTGCAAAATGGGACAAATAGTATTGCATTTGTAAGTCATCACAAAGGAGGAAATAGCGGAGATTTATCTTCGCAAAAAGAATTAATAGATTTATTGAAAACGGAATATCCAGATAGCACTATAAGCCCTAATTATTTTTATGTACAAGCGCTAAAAGAAAAAGATAGTTTGGGTGAAACTTCACAAAGAGCAAGGTCTATAATATTTATCGCTTTAGGTTTAGCTGTAGCAAATTCATACAGTAATGAGATTCCTATCATAATCCCCGAGAATGGATTAATCTCTTTGAATATTCCTTTAACAAAAACTAGAAATGGTAGTCATAGTACAAAGACAACACATCCATTCTTTATTGAACAAATAAATGCTCTATTTGAAATTTTAGGAATAAATAATAAGTTAATTAATCCATATCGATTCTGCACAAAAGGTGAAATGATTATCGAGTCAAATAATATTGATTTTATCAAAAAACATGCACTTAAAACAATTTCTTGTTCTAAAGCCGGATTATATGTTCAACGGTTTCATAAAAAAGAAAAACATTGTGGGCATTGTACTCCTTGTATAATAAGAAGAGCCGCAATGAAAAAAGCTGCAATTGATTGTTTTAATGGAAATTATGTTAGAGATGTATTATCAGGAGGATTCATTTCTTATGAAAAATCATCAAGAGACATAATCGCTTTTAAAATTGCACTTTCAAGATTATCCTCAAATAAAAAGCCTTTAATTTTTGATTTATTAAAGTCAGGCTCTATTCCTTCAAATGCAGAAGAATTATCGAAATACATTGATGTTTACAAAAGAGGAATGAAGGAGGTTAGTGATTTTTTATTAAAAACAGTTTAGTAATGAACTTGATTGACACTCATTTTCATTTAGATTTATGGGATAATCCTAAAGAAATTATTAAGCTTATTGAAGAAAAAAAAGTTTACACAATAGCTGTAACAAACGCGCCTTCAGTTTTTAAACTTACTTATCAATTAACTCAAGGATTAAAATATATTCGACCAGCATTAGGGTATCATCCTGAAGTTTTAAATGACCGACCAAATGACTTGGCATTATTTAAAGAATATCTCATACTGACAAGATATATTGGAGAGATAGGTTTAGACTATGCATGTAAAATTGACAAAGGCTTACAAAAAAAAATATTTATTTCAATTATAAAAGAGTGTTTTGATTCAGGGGGTAAAATAGCAACTATTCATTCTAGGAGATCTGAAAAAGATGTTATCGATATAATTGGAGACAATTTTCCAGGCACTATTGTTTTGCATTGGTATTCTGGAAGTACCCTTCAATTAAAAAGGGCTATTAATAATGGATATTATTTTTCAGTAAATTATTCAATGACTAAATCTAATAAAGGAGTTCAAATTATTAGAAACATTCCACTACAAAGACTGCTAATTGAGTCAGATGGACCATTTACACGAATAGGAAATCAAATATCCTCCCCTTTATTAACTAGAAACACGTTATTCGAGTTAGCACGAATCTACGACATCTCTATAGAAAAAGTAGCTTATATTGTTTATGAGAATTTCAAGATGTGTTTAACGAATCAATCCTAGTATTCACATGAGATTATTTTAAAGCACAATAAAATAATCAACAAATAAATCCGCTAATTTTTATGCTAATTATTTATTTAGGGGGTTCGGGGGATTTACCCCCGACAAGATTGCAAGTGGACAAGTCATTGTTGACTGTCCACTTGCAATCTTGCTGTTGCTGCTATTTCCAGCTTTAGTCAGATAATTAGTAAACTTTGTTAAGTAAAAACTAAAATACAGCAGCAACTTGGATTTACGGTTATCATTATTCAAGATTTTATATTATAGTGAGTGTAAATACCAATAAATGAAAGAGAAAAATGTAATTTCACATCAGATAGACTTTTATTGGATTTTTTCAAAAATAAAATCAGGTTCAATTTAGAATATTGAAAAATTCACTACTTTTAGCGCCAATTATAAATGGAAGAAAAATAAAATCACAAATGACGTAGAATACAAAAAATGGAAGTCCATAATAAATTAACCAAAAAAAAATGCAAATAGCTTTTAATATCGAAATAAGAATCAAATAATAAAAAAACAGATGAAAGACTCCGCCAAAGGTCCTTTAGCAGGATATTTATTTCAATTTGAAAAAGCATTATTGATGTTATCTGATTTAGAAAAAGATGATGACTACATTTCTATTGAAGATGTTGACGATATTGCGACACATAAAGAAAATGGCACTGTATTAATTACAGCTCAGGCTAAAAATAGTATTTGCAACAGTGGAACTACTTTTGAGGATACAAGCACTGCATTATGGCGAACTATACAAATCTGGATTGATAAACTTGAAAAAAAAATATTTAATAATGGTACAATGTTTATTTGTTCCACTAATAAGATAATACCCAAAACTTCTTTATTACATAAAATAAAAGACCTTCCTATTGATGATTTGATGATAGAGATACAAACTTTATTGAAAAATCAAAAAGAAAAATTAACTAAAGACAGACTTGATAAATCTAAAGGGAATAGTATAAAAAAAACAATTGAGCTAATTGAATTTGCGATTTCCAAGATGACGTATTTTGAAATTATCAAAAAGAACATTGTTATTGAGGATAATGAAAATGTAAAAGAAAAATTCTTTAATAAGTTGCATTTAAGCACTAAATCATATTCAGATACTCAAAAAGATTCTATTTTCCATTCATTCTATGGTTGGATTACAGATAATAGTAATTCTAAATGGAAAAATGGTTATGAAGCTAGAATTACTAAAAACAATTTCAACGAAAAACATTTTCAAGTTTTTAATAATCCTTCAATAATAAATGCAGTCTTTCGTACAAAAGAATCATTAGGTGTAATTACCGAGAATGAAATACTAAATAAAAGAAAAGACTTATTTGTAAGACAAATTGAAGATATAAATAGAAAGAAAGATGCAAAAGAAAGAATAATAAAAGCAGCTATATTAGATTTTATTTATTCAGACATAGAATTGTCTTACATTATCACGAAGGGTGATTTCACAGAAACTGATTTTGACGAATTTTTACAACAATGTCAAGAAGCTTGGCAGTTATGTTATGATGAGCAAATCACAAAAGAAATAGACGAATATTCTGATGAAGAAAAAAACTCTTTAGCTATAAAAATATATGATACAATAATGAATAGAATCGAAATAAAATTCAAAACTGGTTATTGCTTTAATCCAAATAATAAATATGTTAGAAATGGAAGTTTTTTAAAACTATCAAACATACCTACTGTTGGTTGGCATCCAGAATGGGAAGAAAAATATAAAGAGACATATGAATCAAAATAGTTTATTTGAATTAATGCAAAATTCGGCTATAAGTACTATAGCATTGCACAGTTTTACTCTTGGATATTATAATGTTGCTAAACACAGAGAAAACACATTACCATTCCCACGTCTTGAGTATATGTTTTATATATTACCAATTGTGTACAATCAAAAGTCCATGGAAACGTTTAAGGGCTCTAATGAGTTGTATTCTGTCTTGTTAAAAGAAAGCTCTGTAATTTTAGGGCTACAAGATAGGGCAAATAAAATGACTAAACAAACATTTGATGGTTTGAATCTAGCTTTTAGTAAAAAAATATTAGGTTATAACAATATTGACAAAACAATTGAACTTTTAAAAGGATTTAACACAAAGAAAATAGTTTTGCTTCTTTCAATGAATAACTCTAATAATAGTGTTAAGAATATTCAAGATTCAGCTTTTAAACTTGGATCTATATTCGCAAAAAGAAATAAAAATAAAATTCAATTTGAATTAAATATCAGGTTCTAAATGAAACTTAAGATAAAAAATATCATTCTTTATCCTTACAATAAAGAATTAAAACCCAGGGTTATACGATTTGATACTGAAAAAGTAAATGTTATTACTGGATATAGTCAGCGGGGAAAGTCAGCAATAATATCCATTATTGACTATTGTTTAGGAAGTAGTGATTGTCATATCCCAATAGGGAAAATAAGAGAGAATGTAGACAAATTCGCCATTGACATAGTTCTAAATGATTTAAACGTTTTCATTGCAAGAGATAATCCAGAAGGTTTAAGCAGAACTAATATATATTACAATATTTATGAGGACAAAGCCAACATGGTATTTAGTTTCGATTCATGGATTAATAATGCTGATGATTTCAAAGTAAATAGAGATGTATTAAAACAATTCATTGGAGAGATTGCAGGATTTGAAAATGTTTCTGAGAACGAAGAATCAAAAAGTGGATTTGACGCACCTGCAAGTTTTCGTGACACAACTGCGTTTCAATTTCAACCTCAAAATATAATTGCAAATCCAACAACAATATTTTATAACACAGATACATTTGAACATTTAAAAAGACTTAAAACATTATTTCCATTAGTTTTAGGCTATAAATCGTATGAAATATTAAAACTTGAAAAAGAAATTGATAACTTAGAAAAAGAAGAAAAAGAAAAAAGAAAAAAATATGAAGATTTAAAATCATTATATGAGAATTGGCAATCTGATATTTATGAATATTATTCAAAGGCAATAAGTTTAGGATTAACAAATTCAGATATTAATATTGAAACAGCAAAAGTAAATCAAATTAAAAATGAATTAAGTAAAATAGTGGTAAATGTTAAAAATAATATATTTTTTAAAGAAGGTTCATCTCTCAGGTTTTCCGAGAAAATAGAGGATTTAGACAAACAAAGAGTATTGAAATCAAGAGAATTAGATGAATTAAAAATTGATTTATCTAAGATTGAACAATTTGATAGATCAAAGGATATATATATATCTTCAGTAGTAAAAGAACTTGATAATAGATTAAAGCCAATAGATTGGTTTTTAGAACAAAATGGTATTGATGTATGTCCCTTTTGCGATTCAAAGTCCGATAAAGCAATTAATGAGCTCTTATCCCTTAAAATTGAAAAAGATAAAAATCTGTTTATTATTGAAGAATCAATATCAAGTGAATTTAGTTTTGAGAAAGAAAAGTATAATCTGAAAAATAAAATAGTTGAAATTGAAAAAAGCATAGCAATTTTAGATTCTAATATGAATATTTTAATATCAGAAAATAAAGATTATTATAAAAAGTATCAAGGTATCTTTGAATTTGTTGGAAAAATAGAACATGTATTGGAAAACCTTGATAAAATATCACCAACAAGCGATTTACTGATAAAACTAGAAGAATTACTAGCAAATCTTATAAGAAAACGAAATAGTTTAAAAAAACTAAAAGAAAAATTTGATAAAGAATCTTCGCTTACTAAGGTTACAAATACCATATCTAATTATATAAAATTACTACCTATTGAGCAAAAAGAATATAGAAAAGTAAAACTGGATCCAGAAAATAGTGTTGGGATAAAGATAGAAGATACAAAATCACATAACATTACTTTTTTATCAAAATTAGGTAGCGGGGCAAATCATATGTGTTACCATCTGGCCACTTTATTAGGATTACATGAATATTTTTTAAAATTACCGGAAGAGGGTAAGAAAAATTACATTTCATCTTTTTTAGTATTAGATCAGCCAAGCCAGGTATATTTTCCTGAAAATTTTAATGAGGATTATACCACCAATCCTGAAAAGAAGGAAAAAATCTCTGAAGATATTAAAAATACAACTCAAATTTTTAAAACTTGTTCTTATTTTATGGAGAAAACAAATTTTCAAACACAAATTATAATATTAGAACATGCTCCGAAAGAAACTTGGAAAGGAATTCCAAATATACATTTAGTCGAAGAATGGAGAGGAGATATTAATGAGGATGATTACAATGCATTAATTCAAAAAGATTGGCTAAATTACGATTAAAGAATTATTCAAATAAAAGAAAACAAATCCAAGGATAATACACTGAATTTCGAAAGGTTAATAATTGAGGTAATTAAATAACATAAACTATTAAAAAAAACACTATGGATGTTCAGCCAGACAAACAAAACATTGACAAACTATTCTCTAATACAACTTACTATATTGATTTTTACCAAAGACAATATAAATGGACAGACGAACCTGTTAAGCGATTGCTTGATGATGTGTTTTACAAATTTAATGAGGAATTTAAGAAGTATAAAGACTTGGGATTGCCATTAGATCAAGTAATCAGTAAGTATTCATGGTATTACCTTAATACATATGTTACAAACTTTGTAGATGGTAAATTGTATGTAGTTGATGGACAACAACGATTGACGACTCTGACACTTATTCTAATAAAACTTAAACACCTTGCAAATCATTTCAATTGTCAACTTGAAGGATGGATTTCACAAAAAATAGTCGGACTATCGGGCTACAAGACTGATTTTTGGATGAATCATGAAGTTCATAAAGCATCTATGCAAGGTTTATTCGATGGTATACCAATAGACCAAATAGAAACAAACACAGGACTTACTGCTGAGAATTTGGTTAGTAATTATGTTGTAGTTTCTTCTAGACTTGAAAATGAACTCGCAGATTTGCACAGGTTGGAGAGTTTTATTTTTTACTTCATGCATAGACTTGTTTTAATTAATTTAAACGTTGAACAGACTGACGTTCCAATGGTTTTTGAAGTGATAAACGATAGAGGCGTAAAACTAAAACCATACGAAATATTAAAAGGAAAACTTTTAGGACAAATATCCAAAGAAGAATTAGAGGGACTCAAACTAAATGAACTTTGGGAGAAACAAGTATCATCAATTAACTCATATGATGAAGACGAAATTGACAAATTTTTTATTTACTTTTTGAAAGCAAAATTTTCTGACACAATAGGAGAAGGTAGACGATATGATAAGGATTATCACCGAGCAATATTTTCAGAAAACAAATTAAATCTTGATCACAACCCACAGGAGGTAAAACGATTTCTTCAAAACGATTTCAAATATTTTACTAATCTATATTCTAAAATACTTGGATATTACAACGATGATTCACTAAACAACGGTTTTTCTCATGTTTATTTCAACAATTTAACTGAAATGAATATGCAATTTCTTCTTATGCTTTCCTCTTGTGTACTTAATGATCCACAGGAAAACGATAAAATAAAAACAATTGCTTATGAGGTGGATAGATTGTTTTGTTTACTACAACTTCAAAGGAGTTATGGAAGTAATGCATTTACTGTTGCAATTTACAAACTTAGCGCGTCCATTAGGGGCAAGGACATTTCTGCAATAAGACCTGCTTTTGACAATACATTACTTGAATTACTTACTGAAGCAAGAGGAGTTCCGGCAATACTACCACTATCATATGGTTTCTTTAAAGAAACTGGAATTGAATTAGACAAACGTTTTAAACGTTACTTTTTTGCAAGAATTGAAAAGTTTATTGCTGATAATACTAAACTAAATGTAAAACATTCACTTTATGATCTAGTGCAAAATACTGGTTCAGTAAATGGATTCCATATTGAACATATACTTGCTGACAATGATGACAATCTTCAAATATTTGGTGGCGATGAAGATAAATTTAAAAGTGAACGAAATCGGCTTGGTGGCCTATTATTATTGAAAGGGAGGGACAATATTTCAAGTAACAATGAAACTTACAAGAAAAAATTAAAGTCATACGCTAATACTCTTTATTGGAATGAAACGTTAAGAGAAGACAGCTATAAATCAAAATTAGACTTTACTGAAATGATTAATGAATACAAACTGAACTTCAGACCAATGAATGAGTTTGGCCAGGTAGAACTAGAAGAACGTCACAAACTTCTTTATGACATGATGACACATATTTGGAGTTAACAGCAATTTTAAAAGTACAGTTCAAACATGAAACGACAAGTGAAAAAAAGATGAAGATTCTTTTAGCAAGTAACTCTTTTAAAGAATGTGCGACAGCTTCAGAAATTAATGAAGCAATTGAGCAAGGTATCTTATTATTTAAGACAATGTTTGTAAGCCCTTGCGAAACAATAGAAATTCAAAAAACAGAAATTTGTGACGGCGGAACTGGTTTTGCTTCAATCTTAGCAGATGCAGTTAAAGGTTTCAAACACTCGGCAAAAGCAAAAGACCCACTGAACAGAAATATTGATGCAATCTATGGAGTTTCTCCCGACCAAAAAACTGTTTATATTGAAGTTGCTGAAACTTGTGGTCTTGCCAAACTTTCTAAAGAGGAACAAAACCCTATTCATACTACTTCATTTGGCGTAGGATTACAATTTATAGATGCAATTGAAGTTTACAAACCAACGCAAATTCTTATTGGTTGTGGAGATACTGCAATAAACGATTTTGGTTTAGGTTTTTTATTTGCTTTGGGTGTTCGCTTTATTGATAAGAACAAAAAAGAAATCCCTTTTAACAAACCTGATGATTTCTTGAAGATTGAAGAATTGGACTTTTCAAAATCAAAATATATTGAATATCTTAAAACTCAATGCAAGGTACTTGTATGCTGTAATCTTAGTAGTATTGTTGGTGGTAAAGAATCAAATACAAAAGTTTATGCAAAACAGAAGGGAGCAAATGATGATGAAATTAGAAAACTTGAAATGGTTCGAGATAGATTTCTTAAAATTGTAGAGCAACAAACTGGTAAAGACATATCTCTTATACCTGGGACTGGTGCAGGTGGTGGATTAGGTTCTTCTCTTTATGGTTATTGTAATGCCAAGTTATGTTACAGTTTTGAAGTCATATTTCCTGCCATTGGAATTGAAGAAAAAATTAAATGGGCAGACTTTATTATTACAGGAGAGGGACTTGTTGACAATTCTTCTTTAAAAGGCAAAGCTCCTATTTCACTTGCATTATTCTCGAAGAAATTCAATAAAAAAGTTGGTTTAATTGCTGGAGCAGTCAAAACAAATTGCACTAATATTATCATTCGGGGCGGTGTAGATTACGTGGAAACATTGACCAGTGAATCATTCAAATTAGATGATTATATTTGCAACGCAAAAGTTTTGCTCAGAGATGCAGCATTTCGTTTAATGAAAAAAATATATTAATGAAAAAAAAAGCAGTCATATTTGACTTATGGAATACACTAATATTCAAAAAAGGCAAGAATTTAACGACCGCTATTGCAGAGTACTATTCTTTGCCATACGATTCTGTTTATGAATGGATACGACTTTCTTCTCTTGCAAAAGACAAGTCGGACAAGTATTATTATATTAAAATGATTTGTCAAGCTAATTCAATAATATTTGAAGAGAAGGACAAGATTTTCTTTGATAAACTATATGACAATTATTATAAAGAATGTTACTGGATTGATGGGGCACAAGAAATTTTAAAATTACTTAAAAAAAGAGGTTATAAAATTGGGATACTATCAAATTCATCTGAAATATCATATAATATAATTGATAATTTTAAACTTCATAGTTATGTTGATAATATTGTACTTTCGTGTGAAGTTGGATATTTAAAACCTGATCCAAGGATATTTCAACAGATTCTACAAAATCTAAATTTATCAGAAAATGAAGTAATAATTATTGGAGATAAAATAACAACCGATGTTTTAGGTGCTAAAATAATGGGGATAGATATTATTTACTTTAACAAAAATGAAAAGGAAAACAATCTTAATCCGAACTTATCTTTCGCAGCTATCACAAATAAATTAACAGAAATTATAAACATTCTAAATAACATTGAATATGAAAATAACAAAGTATGCACAGTCAACTTTCTTAGTGGAAAACAGTGTAGGGAACAGGTTACTAATTGATCCTGGAAAGTACAATTACGAAAATGGTTTTACCCCAAAAGATTTTGGAAGGATTGACGTATTAGTGATTTCTCATAAGCACGAAGATCATCACGACATCGTTGCTGAAAAAGAAATTATTAATTTATGGAACCCTTTCGTAATAACTAATCATGAAATTGGTAATCGTGAAGAACCAAAAAAATTAAAATATCAAATTCAAAAAGTTGGAGAAAAAATAGAAATTAAAGATTTTAAGATTTATTTCATCGCAACAGACCATTTTGCAAAATGTGAGTCGGTTATAAACTTTGGACTCTTTATTCAAACTGATGGAACATCTTTCTATCATACAAGTGATACAAGATTTATGGAAAGCTGTTATTTTGACCATGAATTAGTTAAAAACACTAATGTTTTGGCCGTTCCTATAAGCAATAGAGGTGTTGTGATGGGGCTTGATGATAGTATTGTTTTTACTTCTCAGATTGAACCAAAATTTGTAATCCCAATGCATTATGACAGTCCAAAAGATAGAATTAGAATTAATCCATATGATTTTTCTAAAAGGTTTGAAGAATTAAAAAATAAAATAGAAAATCTGAATAAAATACAAGTCAAAATATTAGAATTTTCAGAAACAATTTCAATATTATGAACTCTCATTATTCTGCTATCATTTTAGCTGGTGGAGAAGGAACAAGATTGAGACCTATTACATTAAGTATTCCAAAGCCACTTGTAAAAATTTCAGGTAAGCCAATAATTAATTATTTAGTTGAACCCTTGTCCTCTATTTCTTTTGTCGACGATATTAATATCACAATATCTTATTTAAAAGATCAATTCTATACTGTTCCATTTTCATCTAAAGTTAATTTAATTGAATCGTTGGAATATGAAAATATGTATTATTCATTTATTCAAGCAATACAAGGAGCCAAAAATGAAAAGGTAATATGTCTAAGTTCCGACCTTTATATTGAAGAGAAAACTTTTAATTATTCAATAGATTATTTTGAAAATTCAAAATCTGATGTTTGTGTCTTTCTGAAAAAATACAAAACGGAAGGGCATAAAAAATGGGTTTGGAATATCAATGAAAATAATCGCCTAATTGATATTGAAATTAGCGATACACAAACTGTTTATGAGAAGTTTATGATTATTCTTGATAGGAAATTAATTCATTCACTAACAGATTCATTCACTAAAAATCTAGGTACTACAACTAATGAATTTGTTAGCTTGGAAAAGTTCAATACTGGTTGGATATATTTATTAAAAAGATTAATTGAACAAGACAATACATTTATTGAAGTTAAATTTCTTGATGATATATTGCTGAATTTAAACACACATTCAGATTTAGAGAAGATTGAACAGTATTTAACGAATAAAGAACTAATATAGGAAGCTGAGCAATAACACAAAGTGGCAATAGTCTGATAACTAACTGCAACTTCATTATATTGCACAACAGACATCGCAACTATAAACATTTTACTTATTTGATAAAAAATAAACTATGGCAGATGGACAATTAAGCATAGGACTTCTAAACGATGTTGCGGATCTATTTGAAAGGTTGCAATCTACATTTATGTTGACAGAATCAGAAAAAAATGAGATTATTGAGAATGTAAGTGTTGCTGTTTCAATAACCGAAGGAGTTTTTGGGAAACGCAAAGACGGTTCACGACATATAACCCAAAACTTAGCCGTTGCTGAAGCGTGGAGAAAGGCAGGAGTTTCAATAATTAAATATTTGCCTAATGAACATTTAGGAACATGGCTACAAAACAAAGGTGAAGCTTGGGCAAATCCCCACAAATGGGATGCAAAGATTTTAGAAGAAAATAATTTGCAAATAGAGCAAATAAAAATACGCATTTCTCAAATTACTTCCATAAAAAGAAAAATATTTAGACCAAAAGATATATAAACTTAATGAACGAAGCTCATTACATAATTTTTCACCCTGACCATGCACGACAACAAACAACTGTTGAAGCGACAGTATTATTTCAAGGACAATTATTAAAAAATTGGAGTGGAAACATTTATGTTGACAAAATTGGAATTGGTAACGAAGACCCATTTGTTTTTAATGATCCTTGGCTTTATTCGTATTGCCATGCTACTCAGCTTAGAAGAAATATTCGACAAGACAACAACTTTTTACAAGTGGGTTCAAAAATCATTTTTGTAAGTGGACAACAAGCAAATAATGGGCAGCTAACCATTGATACAGTTTTTCTTATTGGAGGTGTTCAACCTTGGAACAACAAGCCAACTTTACAACTTCCAGTAAAATATCAAAAACATTTTCGGAAAAATAATTCAATTTTATGGAGACGCCATTATAGATTTCCATTTCATGGTGTTCATGATACAGTATCTCATACATACGAAGCAGACCAATGGAGGGAAAATAAAACTGACTATTCATTTCTTCCCTTAAACGAATGCAATGAAAGAGTTTCAATTCCGTTTGACAAATTTCCAAACCACCTTTTGAAGAAAATAGCAGATAATATAAAAGGGAAGATTCCTGTATTACTTTCAGACAGCGAAATGAATATCATTGCGACACTAATAGAAAAACGAATAACGACAAAAGTATTAGGAAACATCACAAGTAACTTGAATGTAATTTCTAAAAAAGGGAAGTGCTAGTCGGTTAAAAAGTGTACTGCTAATCTCTTCTTTTTTTAACTTCATTAAATCACTATTCATAATAGTAAACAAGATAAATTTAAACCAAAATACTATGGGAAGCTTAGAAAAAATAAAATGTCCTTTTTGTGGTGAATACTTAATTGCTCGAGTAGGTGAGGTTAAACCAGCATCCTCTTATCAAGACTGTTTAAGAGAATGCAAAAAATGCATGATAAGATATTCAAATGCAAGTAAAAATCCTACTTTGATTTATCATAAATACAGTGATAATGTCCCGATGTTACTTAGACCAGGATTAGATAATGTCTTGAATAACTCAATCAATTCAATAAATCGTATAAGTAAAAAAAACAAATTTGCTTTTTCAACTTCAGAAGATGCATTAACTTGGAGTTTTTTTAAATATTTCGTTTTCAAAAATAAATTAAAAGATTTACTCAAATTATTAGAAATCGATAGTGAAGACCTTAAATATGATATATATTTATGGGGTACGAATATATGCTCCACTGCAATCGATGATAATTTTCATAATAAGTTCATTCAAATATCGGATTCATTTAATGAGGATCCCTCAAGACGGACAGAACCTGATGTGATATTAAAATTAAGTAAACAACTCATATTTATAGAAGTAAAATATTTGAGTGCAAATGAAGTATTTGAGGACAAATCCAAGTTTAATAAGTATTTAATTCCAAATTTAGATAATGCAAAATTGTTTGAGAGTGGCCATTATGAACTATTTAGAAATTGGGTTTTTGCTTCAAAATTATGTGGAGAGAAAAAATATAAACTTATTAATTTGGGACTTAAAAAATTGTTCACTGATAAAAACGCGGATAAGTTATTGCATTTTGAAAAATCGTTAAATTCAGAAAATGGAAATTTCACCAAGTTAAGTTGGGAACAAATTTTGAATAAATTAGATGAAGGTGAATATGATAACTGGTTTGTAGAATACTTAAATCAAAAAATATATACCCCAACAAGAAAACTATCATCTAAAACCTAAATTTAGGATAAAATAAAAGCCCGGATATTATCATACCCGAGCTATTTTTTCAGTTGTAGTTTCGAATTTAAAACAAATTTCCTTCATCTGCAAAGCTATAATAAGCACCTTCAGGAGCAACAATAATATGATCAAGTAATTTAATTTCAAGTAAAGAAGCTGATGCGCTTAATTTTTTGGTCAAATTAATGTCATTATCACTTGGTCTTAAATTTCCAGAAGGATGATTATGAGAAAGAATGATGCCATGAGCATTAGTCTGTAAAGCCAAAGAAAATACAATCTTTGGATCAACAACGGTTCCTGCTGTTCCTCCCATGCTAATTTTAACCCATCCTAAAACATGATTCACTCTGTTTAATAAAAGCATAAAGAATTGTTCCTGATATTCAATAGTATCCATATTATAAATATGGTAGAGAATATCAAATGCATCACGTGAACTAGCTACCTTTACTTTTTCCCTTTGCTTACTCTTGTAAGAAACTTTTATTTCTGCTAACTCCAAACTTGTTTCAAAATCTTTCAACTGATTTTTTAGATTATTTTTTTTAATCATATGCTATGTATTTATCAATGAACTTTATCGAAAGACAGTATAATTGAAAGATTTGAAATGTCCATATCTCAATCATATAAAAAAGGGGATAACCATTTTTGTAATATTTGAAGACTTGACAAGAAAAATATACCTATGATACGATTAGAAAGTCGAACATTATTAGTGATTTAACAATTTAATAAAGAACCGTTGCCCTTAAAGGGTCTTTCCGGGAAAACCGGAACAGAGACGAACAACGAAGCATTGTGCAGATAGCTAATTTCTTTACTTCAAAGGAAAAAAGTGTTAGTTTATGTGCATATACAAGGCTCGCTTGATTCGTCTCTGGCGGGTCTTGTATATTTATGGAGACAAAAATACATGAGTATTTAGACTGGAAGGGAATTCATTCCCCGAAAGCAAGCATTACATATAAAATTTGGCTTAAGCGCCTAATTGAGATATGTGGTGATAAACCATTAGAAGATTACACAATTACAGATATTGTGCATTATCAGAACTGGATAAAAGCACGTTATAGTCCTTACAGTTTGCAATATGCAACTGTAATTATAAAAAACTTTTTTCAGTTTTATAGAGATCAAAATTATAACTGTTTACCACCATCTCTTATAAGAAGGAAAAGGGGAATGGCAAAATCGCATAGGGCTATCAAAGAAGAAGAGTTTGAAAAAATAATCTCTATTATTCCTGAAAATGAATTTCACTTTCTTAGGGATAAAGTAATAACACGAATGCTTTGGGATACAGGTGTTCGAGTATCTGAACTTTGCGATTTAGATATTTCGCAAATCGATACAAATAATCGTCGAGCAGTTATTGCAACAAAAAAAACTGCTAACATGAGAACAATATTGTGGTCAGAAGAAACACATCAACTCTTGTTAAGATATTTGCCCATTAGAGTTGAATTATTCAACCACAATAAAGCTTCAGCTTTATTTGTAGGACAAAATTTCAATAGAAGTTGGAATACAAGATTGACGACAAGAAGTGTTGAAAGAATGGTCAAACATTATGCAAAAAGGGCAGGAATAATTGAGAAAATTACTCCTCATAGTTTCCGACATGGATGGGCTCATAAGAGAAGAGATCAAAATGCTCCTTTGTCATTTATTCAAAAGGGATTAGGGCATTTAAACCCTATATCAACCTTTATTTATGAGCAATACTCAGATATGGACTTTGAGAGGAGTGCAAAGGCGTATTTTAGCCCAGTATAAGCACTTGCATAAATTTTATGTATTTGATACGCTTTAAGAGTAATAGTTCATTCAAAACGCTTTCTGAAGTATCTGTTATTTATACGCACTTTACTGTATTCATATTTTTTATATTAAACCATAGACAGGGGAAAGAGGCTTTAAATCTTTATTTAAAGGAAATACCATGTCGCACAATATTGGTTATATGAAGTACTGAATTATAAGGTTTAAATAACATGTAGTATCAGATGTTAAAGCTTTATGCATAGCGATCTATGGAGTTGTGAGTGGAGACAAATTTACAAATAAAATGAATTTGATTTTCTCTGCCTGAAAAGGGATTATTTATCTAATGATAAATAAGAGACGACATTGTAAAATCAGTCTAACCTTTCAAAAAAAGATAGCCACAACTCCTTAGGACGCTGTGAATAAAACTTGCTTAATAAAAAGCAGGATAGTTTCAGCGGTCGTCATTATTAATAAACTTTAAAAATAATCATGCAAATATTTGATGTTTACACAAAAAAGGTTTACGAGAAAGATGGAGAAAATAAAATAATCTCTTATAAAGCAGGGGCTATGAAAATAACTGAAAAAGGAAATATGTATTTAAGGCTTTTTCATATTCCTGATGTAGATTATTACATCATGGAAAGAGAACCTATTGCACCTGTGATTAATTACGATAAATAAAATTCACAAAGTAGATTCCTTATAAATTCCAAATTAGAAAAATTATGAATTTCAATACGACACCGGTTCCAAACATTTTGTTTGATGTATATATGAAAGAGCTAAAGATGGCAGAACTTAAGGTGCTGTTGATAATAATTCGGCAGACTCTTGGTTGGAAAGACATTAAAACAAAATCAGAAAGAAAAGAATTAGACTGGATTTCTAGTAGTCAGTTAGTTTTGAAAACAGGTACTTCAAGAAGAGCCATAAATGAAGCTATTCATACATTGATGGAAAAAAAACTAATTGAGGTCTTGTCTCAGAAAGGTGATCTGCTTGATACCCCTGAAAAGCGAAGGGGTCAGCAAAAGCTTTTCTTTCGAATATCTGGTGCAATGTTTACTTTAGTGGATAAGGAGGGGAAATGTATTGAAAAAGGTATTATTTATAATTCGGCTAACGCAAATATCGCCAAGGACTTACGCATAAAAGTAAGCGAACTTGCGCAAAATATGCGTATTACAAAAGAAACTATACAAAACTAACTCTAACAAAATTATTAATAGCTCTAATAATCAATTATGAACAATATTTCTAAGGAAATAAAAATAACAATAAAAGTAAAGCTTATAATACCACTCCAAGAACTTGCAATTTATATTTTAAAAAGGAGAAAAGAAAACTCTGTATTATTGGATACACTGAATAAGAATCCAGAAAAGGTCAATCAAACAGTAAAAAGAATTACTAGGGGTGTTCTCCGTATCATAAACCCAAATGTCAGATTAAAACAAATAAAATTTTCCTATTATGATTCGGTTAAATTTATTTATGGGTCGGCATATTTTGATGCAAAATTAAGAGGCACAGAAAAAGAACTTCGGAAGGTAGCAGGAGTAAATAAAATATTCCAATATGATTGGGAGAATCTCAATAGGGATTGATTATAAGTAATATTCTAAGAAAATGCTTAATAGAAAAAACACAAAAGAAGATAATTATAACTTTACTTCCGTTCAACTTAAATTTTTTGCATGCGAACTAAAAGAAGCAGGAGGATTTGACGAACTAATGATTAAAAAACAGTCTATTGAAAGAAATGAAGGTTGTACAACCATTCTAAAATATAATGATATTGAAAAATACAAAAAGATTTATCTTACAGGAATTTACAGTCCATTTCGACAGGAATTTAACACGAATGTTCCTTATGCTTTTTGGACTCAGCTTTATATCGCATTAAAAACAAAATATTTAAAAATGAAGTAAAATTCACAATTAACAAGATTTAAGAATTTAAGTGCTCAGTCGAATAATTGATATAAAAGAATGCGTAAATGGTAAAAGTCTATTTTAGTTAGGATAAATAAAACAAAAGTATAATTTCGCATTTTAAATTTCTTCTTTAACATATTAATTAAATCCTAAATGCATAAAACAATTGCAATAATTTGCAACAAAGAATGGGAGTTTGGTGCTTTTACAGATGCTTTGAATTCTTCTATCATAAACCAAGATAGTAGGTTGAAAAATAAAAATGTAAAAAATAAAACACTCAATAGAGAAACAATTTGCATAAATATGAAATATATTGATGTGAAAATAGAAATGTTTTGTTTACAGGACTATATAAAAAAGGATTATTTTGAAACAAATTCAAAACAAAAATTCAAAGTATTAAATAAAATATTCAAGAATGATTTTGATCTAACGATCTCAATAGGAACTGGAACTTCAAATTATTCGGATATATGCAATGGCTCAGTATTAATAGGTGGACATACTTGTATATATAATCCTTATAAGAATAAGTCAAAAAATAACTTAATACTAAATGATGATTGTATAAACATCATTAAATCAAGCACTATAGAAAGGTTGAAAATAGACGATGAAAAATGTGAATTGATATTAAATAATATATTGCAATGCCCAAATGTTGGTGGTAAAAGAAAATGTTTTAAGGTTAGTAAAAGTATTGTCGGATTAAGTGTAATAAATATTATAAACTTTGATGACTATTCATGGGCTGATTTTGATGCAATAAATGTATTTAATGAATATAATAAGAATCTGGAAGAATTATCTTTAGATACAACACATGGATTAGTAAGATTGGTAACTAATAAAGAATTTCTTTTTATAAATGGAATTACAAATAGATTGGGGAAATACAAAATGGATTTTGAGCCAAGTTTTTATACTCAAGGTTATGTTGCTGCATATAACTGTGGCACAGTATTTAACCATTTGTTACAATATTTAGTTGAATTAATTTGATAGTAATTTTTTCAAAAAATATTTAGTTTCAACTTCGTCTAATGAATGAATATAATTTTCAAGACGATGCTTTTCCCCATTTTTATATTTAAAAAAATAACGCACAATTGTCTTTATATATTCAATTGCAGTAATGTTTTGATCTCCTGAAAGAAAATATATTTTACATTTATTATTTTCCAAATATAATTGAATTGATTTAAATAACTGAATATCGTTTTGGCGAATTGTTGAGTAAATAGTAATACAATCATTTTCGTCAAAGACAAAATCATGATAATGCTCTATACGAAAAGTGAATAGAGAAATAAGTCGCTGGATAATTTCTGAAATATAATATGTAGTATTAGAATTTTTAACCTCGATAATAGTCTTCGAAATAGTGTTAATAATTTGTAATTTGTTTAAAATAGGAAATGAAAAAGAAATTTCCGATATGCCCCTTTCTGAAATTTGCCGTAAAGAACCATTGTATGCATTCAATGAGTTTGGGAGAAGAAATTTATTTGAAGTAGAATGATCGGATGATAAAATGGAATTAAGAGATACTAGACAGTCATAAAATTGCTCCCAAGAAAAGAGGGTGCTTTCAGAAACTGCATCAGGTTTCAAAAGGATACCTAAATGAACATCATTCATATAATTCATTATACATTTCTCAATTCAGAAACAGGGATATTTAATCTTCTTACCTCATTATGAAAGTGATTAGGGAAATCAGCAATGACCCAATCGCGAACTTCTAAAGGGTATAGCGTAATTTCTTTAAGTTTGGCCACAGGAAACAAAAGTGGTTCATGAATATCACCTCTTTTATTTTCTTCAAGCTCCTCACCACCTAATTGGAGGTTGCCATTTATATATTCACATAAATAAAAATAATGATCACTATCGTTTATTAAATCATGGTGATATAGAAGACGAATTACTCTTACATTAAAATTACATTCTTCTTTTATTTCACGAACAACGGCTTCTTCCACCGTCTCATTAGGTTCGACACCACCACCTGGAAAGGTAAAATACTTTTTAGTTGAACTTTCTCTCCGCATTAGAAGAATTTGGTCATCAATAAATACTAAACCTACGGCTCTTATTCCATGAGGTTTTGAAGTAAAAACAATTTTTTTTTCTGTTTTCATAAATATTAAATTTAATTGTATATTATTTTTTTTGCAAAGTCTATCCATTTTGATGCAATGATTTTGCCTGCTAAATTTTTAGCTAAGTCTTTCGAATTATTACCCATATTTTCACGTAGGTCAATGTTACGAAGAAGGGAAATCGTTTTATAAATAAATTCATTTTGAGTTTCCAGATGATCAATATCCCCTTTGATTAAATATCCAGTTTTATTATTTACAACTCTCTCTTGCATTGCGAATATGTCGCTTGTGATAATTGGAATTCCATACATTGAACATTCAGCAGCTATGAGACAAAACATTTCAGGAAAACGGGAAGGATAAAATAGAATTGCAATTTCACTAAGTAAATTTTCGAAGTCACTTCTTGCGAGTACTCCCAAATATTTTATTGATAGTCCTTCAGTTTGCATTTTAGATATACGAATTAAATAAGGGCTATATTTATCTTCAGCTTCTTCAGTTGTAAATCCCCAAGGAACATAACCGTTTGTAATCCATAATTCAGCATCTTTTACTACTCTTTGGATAGATACCCAGCAATCCAATGCTACATCTAGCCCTCTTGTTGGCATTGATGAATAAAGACAAATTAATTTTCGATTTGTTTGTGTTTGATATTGTTTAATATTGTTTTCAATCGGATGAAACAATTTTATAAGATAATCACTTGGGATATTTTCTTGAAGTAGTAATGATGTCATTGCATCAGATGCAACAATAATTTTTGAATTTGGCAAATTGAGACTCTTAAATTTCAACGCTCCCGCAACTCTGTTATCAAGCATCCAAAATAAGTTAACTTTAGCATTACAATTCTTTAAAACCGAATCTTCAAATCTAACTGCAACAAAAATATCAGGAATTTGCGACGTATTAATATCAGTTAGTAAATGCCAATGAACATTATCATAAATACCAGGTTTAAAACAAGCATTAAACACGTGAACTTCTTGGTTAAGTGAAGCAAGGTATTTAGTGAGGAGAACAAGTACAGATTCACTACCACCTAAGCCAATAGTATAATAATCCGGCGGATAGAAACTGAATCTTTTTGAATAGTAGAAATGCCAAATAAATTTTTTCATTGTCCGTATACACTTTTAATGTGGTTTATTATTTCATCCGCAATATATTCTAAATTTATATTATCATTCTCGATAATTTTCACAGAACTAATTTCATGTTTCATTAAATCTGTCAAAGCATTGTTCCACTCTTGAAATAATTGCTGATTGTTTTGATAAAATCTTTTTGTTTCATCCTTTTTAGTTTTATCTGAACCTACATCAGCCCTGTGTCTTAAAATTCTTGTTTCAAAAGATGATGTAAGAAGTACTGCTCCCTGATATTTAACTGAAACATTTCTGAACTTCTTAAAGTATTTTATCATAAATAAATCTTTGTCTATTAGAGCTTTGGCTTCAGCACGTAAATGTGAACTGATTTTGATTGTAATTTTATTTTTACTTGGTATGTAGAAATAGAAATCAATAACTGGTGCAATTGTATAAATAATTTGTTTTAGATTTTTAACTATTCTACTGTTTTTTGAAAACCTACTTGGATTTGAAATAATTCTGTCAAAAGTCTTTATTGGAGATTTTACAAATGAGCCAACAACTAATTTAACTGGCACATGAAACTCATTTTCAAGTTGTGCTTTTACAAGTTGAGCAACAGATTTTTTGCCAGAGCAATCTAATCCTTCAATCAAATATGGTCGTTTCTGCTGTATCATTTAGATATTTACTGCGTTGATTGATTCTGCCAAGTTAATTGTAGCTGGGATGCAAAACGGAGATTTGGTTTCAAAGCTATTATTCACAATTGAATATATTTTCTGAAATACTGTGTTGTCATTCAACGGTAATAGGTCAAATAAATGAATTGGATAATCATCAGAAAATCTTAAGTAAGCATAATTCCATGTGTCTTCATAATCATTAAAATAATTTACAAACTTTGTTTGTGAATTATAATCTCTGCTATCTGAAAAAATTGCTGCTATTTCTGCAAAATGATTATATGTATTACCAAAATGGAAAAAGAATTTACCACTTAGTGAGGCAAGTGATTCAGCTATGCATGAAATTTTTGAACTTAAAACAATACGTCCATATTCAATGTCAGAGATAAAACTTTCATAAGAATAGGTTTCTCTACTACCAATATTTACACCCGTCTTTACATCAATCTTAATTTTGTGAAAATGCCTTTCAGGCACTACCCAACTAATTCTGTATATATTATAATCAGTGTCGTTGCAAAATGCAACTTTCGTCAAATAGGTGATTTCTTGCCTTTTGCAAAGTTGATTTAAAATATAAAAAAACTTCTCTTGATTAATTGATAGTATGTCTTGAAAAATATTTTTGAAAACACTTTTTGAAAAACTTATACAATTGATTTCAGGCAAATTAGGTAAAATGATTTTATATCTGTCAAAATTTATTGAGTTCAACAATTCTCCAATTGATAATTCAGAAGATACTTTTACCTTTAATTCACTGTAAAATTCATCAATGCAAAGTCTTTCAGATGATGTTATTCCAGAATCACTTTTTAGAATATTATCGTAAATTTTAAAAAGAAAACTATCTGATAATGTGGAAGGTAACCACCAAGGCATAAACTCGAATAATGTATTTTGAGCTTTTACAATAATGTTTTGAAGTGAGGTTGGTTCTTGAAATCTTATAAACCTAAACGTTGAACCTCCTTTAGTTCTTGGAAATTCATTTAGAATTATTGGGTGTCCCGGAAATAATTGCTTGTGCCGTAAATAATAAATAGGCATTCGAGAGGAAGGATTAACCGTTGGATGCCAACCGTCAGTAAATGCAAAGTCAATATTTTTTGTTTGCATTACCATGTTTCGTATGGGTGACTATTTAGAATTGAATCATGAACATTTAAGTTAAATTTCAATTCTTTTTCCTTTTGTTCATAACTTCCTGAACGAGGCGAATGTTCAACATGAAATACACCTGTTGACAAAATCGGTAATACAAAAAAGCCTTTTGAAATAAGATTTGCTGCAAAAGAAACATCTTCGGGTCCCCACCCTTCATATTTATTGCAGAATGAAAGATTACCAATTGACTTTCGTGAAAATGAAGCATTATTTCCTTTAACCATAAAAGGTAAATCAGTTGGTCCAAGTTTTTTCCCAAAACCAAAGTGTTTGAATTTATTAGTTTCACTTAATGGCATAACAGTTGTTGATTCAGAAATACTGTTCAATGTTTTCCATTCTGTGCTGTACGTTTTTTCAACCCTTGAGTCTGAATTAATTTTAGGCTCTACTTTTGGGATAGAGATATTTTTTATTTGTTCTCGCATAGATACCGAAATAAAGTTTGGGAAAAAGTTATGTCGGAGGATATGATTTATCAAATAATTTTGGGCAATATAGGTGTCAGAGTCAATTAAAAAAATATTTTCACCTTTTGCTACCGACATTCCTACATTTCTTGCTCCCCCACAATGCAACTTAAAATCAGAAGAAATTATCTTGATTTCCTTTTGTTTGAATTTTACATTGAGAGTTCTTGAATCATCAACAACAATTATTTCTTTGAAAGATGATTGAGGAAGAAGGGATAATGCTAATAAGGCCGATTCAACTGTATTAGAAATTGTGTCGTTAGATTCAAAGCATGGAATAATAATGCTTACAGAATTTGGAATATTGAATTTATGATTCTGCATAAGAATTTCAGCAGCATCATAATCTGTGATGTTGGTAGTGAAAATATTTTGCCAAATGAAGTCTATAAGAGAATAGTCATTGCTCTTTGCAGAAAGAAATTCTCTGATTGAATTTAATTTTCCGTATGCATAATTTTGATTAAGGTATCCAATACTTTCAATAACATGTGGAAGGGAATAAGTATCAAACACTTTAAAAGTGTCT
Organism: uncultured bacterium; assembly: GCA_903922465.1. GTDB lineage: Bacteria > Bacteroidota > Bacteroidia > Bacteroidales > CAIXTV01 > CAIXTV01. The sequence continues at coordinate 15,169 of CAIXTV010000021.1, read as the reverse complement.
TGATATTTAGTTGGGTTTGTCGCGATATCGAGATAGGTTGAAATAGATTCTTTAATAAAATAGTTTTCTGATAAAATATAAGCCTGACTGTTTATTGTTGCAACTGTAATGAAGTGCATCATTTCAATTTCATGTAAATCAAATGAAGATAAAAAAAAGAATTCATCTGAACGAAATTGTTTTTTAAAAACAAAACCATTATTTTTGATTATGAACGAATGTGAATTGGGTGGAGCAATTACGAAATAATCTCCAACTTTTAATTTTAAGAGAATTTTGAATGTGAGTTTAGGAAATCCCTTTTCATATAAAAGATCAAATAGTTTCATGGTTTAAGGATTTAAAATTCAAGTCAAAAATAATGGGTAGAATCGATAAATATTTTAGAAAAACTCAGTTTTCCTTATCCAAATAAAAAATTTCGCTTATGCATATATTGTATTACTTTAACATCCTCCAAAAGTAATGAATTATTTAATATATGACTGAATCGGATTTGGAATTAAAAAAATCAAAATATTATTTCAATTGTATATTAGGAATAAATGTTTCTATAGAAAGAATTTCCTATAATAATAAAACCCGCCGGAATTTGGTATTCCAAGCGGGCTTTTGAAATAGAATTCAATATAGAATTTCTATTCCCCGTAAAAACTATATTATTCATTAAAAAAAATAAGTCAAGATGTTTTCTTAATTCTGTTTTTGATTAATCTGAGTGCTTCCTTGTTGTGGAAATCCGCTTCCTTAGGATCATTCAGTTTGTCAGTAAGAAAAATCGCATAATTCTTGTGAACCGTAATATTTTCAGGATTAATGTCTAAAGCCCTTTTATAATGTTTATTAGCTTCCCCCATATCGTTTAGTTTATTTGCAAGAAAATTTGCATAATGATGATGGGCATTACAATTTTCAGGATCAATATCTAAGGTCTTTTTAAAATAAACAATTGCCAATTTCTTTTCATTAAGATAATCTGAAAGCAAGATAGCATAATTTAAATTATATAAAAAGTATAACGGATTGCTGGCTAAGGCTTTTTCGTAATGTATCTTAGCCTTATCCACATCGTTGAAAAAATCTATGAGAAGACTTGCATAGTTATTATGTATACTCGCATTATACGGATTAATTTCTAAAGCCATTTCGTAGTGTTTCTTAGCTCCATCATAATCAGCCATCTTATTTTTTAAGAAAACCGCATAGTTATAATGAGCCGCATAGTTTTGAGGGTTTAATTCAATTGCTAAATTAAAATGTTTTTCAGCTTCTTTAATATCATTAAATTTTGAATAAAGTAATTTTGCGTAATTATTATGTAAGGTAGATTTATTTGGATTAACCTCTAACCTGTTTTTATAAAAGTCCTGTGCCTTATATTTAACCTTATTCAATTCATCTAATGCATAATCTGGAATAATAACATCATGAATTATTTTAGTATTCCAATTTTCTTTACTATCAAATAATTTATCTATCAATGATTTACCCCAAGTAACATAGCACAAGAAATCTATTAATTCGTATTTTACTTTTACTTTCTGAACTCCTTTTTTGCCTCTTATAGCTCTTTCAATATTAGCTGCACTTATGCCAATGCCAGAAGAAAACAAAATTTGAAAGACGTCAAAATGATTTTCTTTAAAATCCTTATTAAAATAACCTGTAAGGTAATTACTGATTGCATCCCATGATTTCTTATTTGATTTTTCAATAAGAATAAACTTCAATTGTGTATGAATATATCTTAATAACTTTTCTGGTATAAAAAGTTTATTATCATTCAAATATATTGAATATTCGTCTTTAAATGGGTGCTTTGACAGATTTGACATAAAAAAATTGCATAACAAAAATACTAAAAAAGAGATACATTCATTAAACAAAACAGATCTTTAAAAAAAAGTAAAGAGGTCTCTTATAAAAAAAGTTCCTATTTGACGATAAGGGCTTGACTAAAATTATAATATAACTCTGGACATCAAGAATAATCACGCTATTCCAAGTGTAAATAAAGTTTAGCATAGTATACATAAAAATATTAAGTAATCTATTTTAAGCATTTCACTCCCAAAGGATCATTTCGGTTACTCTGCTCCTGTCAAAGTGCTTGACGAAAAGTTTGGCTGTACCTGAAACGGTGAGTTAAGAAGCACTGAGGTTTTATGGCATATAAACAGCAGAGGGTTAGTGATATATAAAATTTGTAATTAAATATTTTGCTTTGATCGCTATTGGTTCGGGTTTATTTTAATTGGATGGATTTTTATGCGTATGTGTGCCAACTGAAGATATTTTTGTACATTTGTGAATAAAATTACCTATCATTTTATAATGAAACTAACTAATGAAATTATCATGCATACGCCTGATTGTTGTTTCCAAGACAAAGATAATAACCGTTTTAGATTAAGAGCAGCAGGTATCATTATAGAAAATGATTGCATACTGTTTGCAACAAATGAATCTGAAAATTATTATTATTCAATTGGAGGGGGGATTCATTTAGGCGAGACAGCTGAGCAAGCCGTGTTGCGTGAAGTGTTAGAGGAAACAGGTACCGCTTATGAAATAGATCGCCTTGCTTTTATACAAGAGAACTTTTTTAAACGAGAAGATGGCCTACTAAAGGGTTTATCATGCCATGAAATTACTTTTTATTTTTTAATGAAATCACGCGGAACACAGCAACTTAACAGCGATAGTTATACACATGGAATTAAAGAAGTATTAGAATGGCTTCCCATTGATAAATTACAAGAATACGAAGCATATCCAACCTTTATTAAAGAAAAATTAAAGATATTACAACCCCATATTGAACATATATTAACTATACAGAAAGATAGATCTTAATCGTTTATTCAGATTTTAAAAAAAGAGCCCCATCTTATTTTCCTGTTCTACAGCAAGATACAATCCTGCTGGTATCTATCTTAATGATATCGCAATTTTTCATCACATATTGTTTATAATCACCATTTTGAGGCTCACCCTTAAAATAACATTGGCTATATATCCCTACACCCGCATGAGTAACAACTAATACATTTTTATCACCATGATTTTTTAATACATCATCCCAAAAATCTACTATTCTTTTTCTAAAAATAGGTAGTGCTTCAATATTAAACCTAGTCTCCTTAGGATCTGTAAAATCTACTACTTGATACTCTTTATATTTACCTTCTAATTCTCCATTACATCTTTCCATTAAACGATTATCAGTAATAATAGAGCCCTGATGAATAATTTGTGCGGTTTTTAAAGCGCGTTTTAAAGGACTGGAAAAAACGATATCAAAATCGATATCTTTAAGCTCTTTTTTAAGGATTTCAGCCTGTATAATCCCTTCTGGATTAAGCTCAATATCGGTTTGACCTTGATTCTTTCCTTCTGAATTCCAATCGGTTTGTCCATGACGTACTAGATATATCATATTATTTCTCCTTTAAAACAAACGCAAACAGTGCGATAGGTTTAAAAATTTGTTTTGGATTTTTAATTGTATCATACATTCGATATTTTAGCGTTTTATAATGATATCCCGTTTCATTGATGATTTTGGCATTACTGTTTGAAATGATATTTCTCCATTCTTGTTTTGTCAAAAAACGTTCATTACCTTGCATTCTTTTATCAAAATAACGCGAAGGGACACTAAATACAATCGTGTCCGATACACGCAACTGCTCATTAATAAGTTCTATGATTTTTGAATCACTGAAATGTTCTAAAACTCCACTGCTATGGGATACTGCAAAAAATTTATTATGAAATGGAATAGAGCTAATATCCCCTTGTAAAACTTTTACCGGGTTTTGGTGGCAAACTAGGTCTGATAATTGTTTTGCTTGTTCAACCATTTCACGTTCTAAATCTATAGCGTAAGTATTGAAACCTAGCGAAGCAAGATATACAGAAAATTTACCAGTTCCAGCCCCACATTCTAATACGGGCTTATTAGGTGTTGAGTGCTTAACAATCAAATTGAGAAATCTTTTTTTTAATTTCATTTTTATAGAAAAATACTCATCCCAGCTTTTAAATTCAGCTTGTATGTATTTAGCATATAATTCATTCCAATTACTTTCTTCCATTTGCATCACCCCTCCGGTTCGTAATACCTTGGCCTAATACAATTCTTTGTATCGAAGCAGAACAACCCAATTGTATACATTTAACTACTTCCATAATACTCATTTTTGATGTATCAATGACCTCTGAATTAAAAATATTAACAGAAATATTTTGAAGAGATTCATCAATCTGCATAAATCTGTTAGGATCATTCTGAATTAATAGATCCATTGAGGTTAATTTTTCAGGTTCTATTTCTATTCTTTGTGCTAAGCGTTGGCGTCGCGAACAAATATCAGCCGTTAGATAGAAAGATTTATTTGGTGTTGGGTGTTGCTGTATAAGTTTAGAAAAGGCTTGAGCTAATTCATTGTTTAGATTCACATTTTTATAATAATTAAGAGAACGTAATAAAAGAGTCGAATCTTGAATAATGTTAGCATCTAATTTAAAGTTGATTATATCTTGTGTCAACGCAGCTAGATACATGTACCCTAAAGTTTCACTGTCGAATCCGCCTTTTTTTGAAAGCCCTATAGCAAAATCATAAATCGGATTGTCTTGCGTTAATCTTTTATCATTGATAATCCATTTTATTTCACTTGTTTGAGCAAATGTTTTAGATACTGTTGATTTCCCAGCTAAATCCATTCCTTCAATGTGGAGATAATACTTACATGTATTAGAATTTTTAATATCCATTTTATTTTGCACTTAATCACAACGATCTCTTACAGATATAATCCCTACATTTATTTTTCGATCTGTTACTTTTCCATAATGAACGTTTTCTTCGTCAGATCCAACCATTCTATATAGCAATCCTTGTGGAGAAACCATCAATCGTGTTTCTAACTTTGATGGCAATCTTCCATCGATTTTCAAATCAGGATAAGTCCTTTTTAATAAATCTACTTTTTGAAAAAATGCTTCATCTGTAATATCAAATCTATCTTTATTAGGTATAGCACCACGACCGCTTGAAGAATTAAATCGTCTTAATTTCCAATGATTTACTTTTTTTTCACTAAGAAATCCACCTAATGCCTCAAGTTCATCAATATTTTCTTTATGGACACAAGTGTTAATTAATATACCAATATTTCCAGCGTCTTGTATCATATCAATTCGTGATGATATAATGCGTCGATGTAATCTATTACCTCTTATTTGTGTATTAATCTCATCATTTAGAGATTCAAATGGCAAAGCAATAGAATTGATAAATGGTTTAATCTTATCAAATTTATTAGCCACAAGAAGAATACCATTCGTGCTCAATCGTGTATTAACACCGCTATCATAAGCACTTGCTATTAATTTTGGAAAATGTTTGATTATGAGTGGTTCTCCTCCAATGTATCTCATTTTTGTCAGTCCATCTTTGATAAGTTTATTTTGAATAGTAAAATGCTCAATTTCTGTTGAAAGTTCATCAGTTTTAGTTGGACTAATACAATAGCCACAATTTTCTTGACATGCATGGGTCATAATCCAAGTTACAATAACTTCTCCCTTGTTTATAGGGTCTTCGATTTGATAAGAATTTGGTTTATTTGAATTTTCCATATTCTATTCCTTAAATTTTAACTGGTTGAATTACATTTGAATTAGTAATTCCAGCCTCATAAATCATTGACATCAGCTGTACCGATAAAGCGTGATCAGCTAAATTTGCCTTTGTATTATTTCCTTTTCTTATCCCAATAATAACCTCTAAAAATTCATTAATTGCCGCATGACGTGCCAATTCATTCATTACTTTCGTTTTATCAAGACCGTATTGATCTGCAACATCTTTCGCTGTAATAATTTCTAGAAGTGTACCACCTATAATACCTACATTTTTATATATATGAATATCATAATGATTGTTTCCTCCAACTGAAAAATCAGATTCAGTGTTGAAATCATGATTATCATTTGATTGATAGGAATGAATTTGAATGTTTTGAAGGGGGCCTTGTTGAATATTATGATGTTCGTGCCTAATCCGACCATTTCCTTTATATAAATCATTATTTGGCAACATCCAAGCACGCCGCGAAAAACCATTATGCATTAAATTCAATGTGATATTTGTAACCGGAATCCCTTCATGCGAAAGATTAATTATAGCTGTTGCATCAACCTCAGCCTCATTATGTATCTTATACAAATGAGCTAGCTCTCTGTCACTTTGTGAAACCAATTCTTGATATTCTTGTCCAAATATACGTATCATATCTTGTCGCGATTGTTGTTTCAAAATACCTTGTTGTCGTATAAATTGGGCATAAACTGATAATTCGTCAATTATTTTCCCAGATTCTTTAAAAGAGTCTTTAACTATCTTACCTGCCATATCAATAAAATGATACCCACTATGAGAAATTTTCCCCCAGCCGAGATTAGAGTGATATTTAATCTCCAACCCTTCTTTCGGTAAACGCCATTGTCCATCACTATGTGTGCTTTGCATTGAAGTTACGGGAATACCATATTTCTTAGCAATTTCATTCACTTTAGATTGAATAATTTCAAATTGCGGTAAAAATCTTCTTTGGACATTGATAATAAAAGCTTTTTCTGTAGAGTATTTTTCCATGAGTTGTCCAAAATCACTTTTAAGTTGCTTGGTTTGTTCAATGGAGTTTGAAATATTTTCATACGTTGAAATCGGTTTGTCCATCAAAATATGCAAACTCATTTTTTGCGCCCATAAAGCATATTGCATATGATTAAGAGGATCTGTAGCTATTATAACACTGTTGATATTTAGCTCTATAACAGTTTTATTTAATAGCTGTTCTACGTATAAAGGAAGGGAGTGGGAATATTGCTGATAAAAAGGAACAATATATATTCCTCGAAAAGAAGGATAAAAATTAGAAAGAAATGCATTGGTATCTGATTCTTTTTCCGCTAATTCAACAACTGCCTTCAGTAATGTTCCAAACTTACTCTCAGTTGCTTTTAGCCCTGGCAAATAAACTCGTTTTGCGTGGGCTCCGCATCCTATTAATAATATATTAGGTGTTATTTCAGTCATATTATTCCTTAAAATGCTTTATCTATTTTATACTCAATGCAATGCTCATTCAAATATTTACATGACTGACTAACTAATTAAATCACAAAAAAACAGGTTGTATTGCTGTTTGCTCTTTATTCCACTGAAATATTGAGGCATTATTTATTTTAGAATTTTGATGAGAATTTGAATATTTTTCTTTATCATAAGAGTCACGACTTTCTGCATAATGCATAATAATACGTAATGCACCACCATGAGTAACAATTAAAATATTATCTTGGTGTTGATTTAACTCATCAAAAAAACTCTTTATTCTTTCAAAAACACTTGACATCGGTTCAGCATTTAGTTTTTCTGGAGTATCATTAAAAACATCCCAAATATTTGGAGTAAGTTCTGTCCTTGGAATTCCCTCTAAATCACCGTAATTAATTTCTCGTAATCGTTGATCAAATGAGATATCAACTCCTATTGATTGGTTTATAATTTCAGCTGTTTCGCGGGCACGCAACAAATCTGAAGAAATAATTCTATTTATATTTAAATTTAAAATACTTTTTGCAATGGTTTCGGCTTGTGATATCCCGTCGGCGTTTAATGGGATATCTGTATGCCCTTGTGTCTTCTGTTCCACATTCCAATCTGTTTGACCATGTCTGACAAAATAAATCATAAAAAATAGTTCCTTTCTTATTTATTTAATTGGTAAAATTAACTTTCTGCTTTCAATCACTTTGTGTTTCACGTTTTCTTTATATCATTAATCATTTCCCAGCGATTACTTTTATCACAATTGTATCATTCTTTCAAAAAAAATCAACGTCAAACAAAAATATTCTGGGGAGATCTTTAATTTAATAATTTGATATATAAATAATTGCGCCTATATTTGTATATTAACAAATGCAAAAAAAAGATGACCTCACAAAATTATAAAAAACAAGGAGAAAAAGGATTATTTGATGAACAAATTATAATTGCTCGATCGTCAGAAATTGGAAATCCATAAAAAAAATAAGTAATGTAGTTGATTTTGTGACTTTTCGTAAAATATGATTCACTCAAATGGGGATGAATATATTTTAATAACTTTTCAGGGATTAATAGCTTAATATCATTCAAATATATTGAATAATCGTCATTAAGTGGAAGTTTTGACGGATTTGACATAAAAAATGACGGTATGAAATTACTAACAAAAATACTTAAAATGAGAAACATTCATTAAACACAATAGTTCTTATAAACAATGTAAAGAGTTCACATTATAAAAAAAGCCCCTCTCGCCAAAGAGGGGCTTGACCAAAGTTATAATAAAACTCTGGACCTCGAGAATATTCACGGTATTCCAAAGGCAAATCAAGTTTAGCATAGAATACTTGTAAATGTCAAGTATCTTGCTATCATTTACCTCCAAGATCATGTGAGTTTCAAGAGGTACATTAATAATATGTACCAAAATGGAAACAAAGTTAGTATTACAATTAAATGAAATCATCAGGCAAATAGTGCGTGATGAATTTAATTTGCTACTTAGTGAACTTCCTATTAATAAGGATAAGGTAGATCAAAAACTACCATTTGAATCTTATATACCAAGTAAGATAGGTTGGTTAAAGGGAGAACCACAATTATTGAAATTATTCGAACTCTTAAGTACTCACGGATACATATCATGCGAATATGAATTATTTAAAAGCCACTTTTATGGTAGTATAGTGAAAACAGAGAATGTGAGATGGCAAACACACACAATTAAATTGGTATATTTTTTCAATCAGTTGATGGAGAATCATTTTATTCCGGAAAACACTAAGCCACATCAATTATTAAAAGAACACTTTATCGATATGCGTGGGAAAAACCTCAATAATGCTACCTTGAGGACATTATTAAATGAAGTAAGAAATAATAAAAGCATCAAAGTAATCGAAAACATAATTGCAGAACTAAATAAAATAAAAGCTTAACGGAAGGTTGATGTTTGATTGACGTTAAACTTACGTAAAGTAAAGCGTAATAAATATAAAATGAAATGGTTGTAATTTTACCACAAAATTTAAAGACATGGAAAACTCAGATTACATTATAAGATTTAACAGGGTAAGTGATAAAAGGCATTTATCCTTAAATAAATTAATGAGGGAGTGTTTTACAAATGAGAAAGAAAATCCTTTGAAAGATATAAACTCACAAATAATCAGGACCAAAACTATAATTAAGTAAAAATGAACGAACGATTATACATAAAGGACTTGCTTAAGGAACTCGATTATAAGAAGAGCAAAACTATTGTAAATTGGTGCGAAAAAAATGGAGTTGGAGTGTTCTCAGATATTGGGACAAATAGACGTTATGTTATTAAGGAAGAGTTTTTATATGTAAAAATGAAACAAGCACAAAAATATATCAAAAAGAAATATGGTAAAAACAATATACAGGAAATATTTAATTCAAATAAAAATACTTCCTATACCCCTAAAGGAGATTACGAAATGAAATTTTTAAACTACTTGCAAAATACATAAATGGGGTTATGATACAGACCATGGAAAATAAGCCATTATATATTTCACCGACTAAAAGGATAAAAGGATTGGTAGTATATTGTTATAAGTGCAATAGAGACATGGTTGATACATGTAAACTAACAGGCAAATCATTAAAGTTATGCCCCAATGGAGAAAAGCATGTTTACAAAGTAATAGTTCATATCCCAGGTACCAGGAATGAAAGAAGGACAAAGAATTTAGAAACGAGGAACCTTGATGAAGCAATTAAGCAAGCATTGGAATTTAAAAAAGAGGTTAAGGAGGGAAGGTACCAAAAAACAAATTCTACTGAAAATACAAAAGGAAATAATCAGCCACAATTATTAATACAAGTACTAGCAAGGTATGTTGGCTGGCTAAGGAACGAAGGGGTTCCAGCACACAAAATAAAAGTTAGAAGCGAAGAACACATTAAGGATGTTGAAAGAGCATGCAAGATTTTAGCTCAGTGTTTCAAAAGTAATGGACATAATCTTTCGACATTATCAATCAATGATCTTAATGATGATATAGTAGGGGAAATATATACCTATTTAGAAGATAAGGAATACGCGAATAGAACCTTTAATAAAATCTTTGGGTTTTATTCTTCAATTTTAAAATGGTATGGGGAAGAATATAGAGTGCCAATAATAAATTGGTTTGAAGAAGTAGAGAGGAAAAAATTAAATCCAAAACCCGAAGCAATTACCAAAACAGAATATGAAGCCTTACTCAAACAAATTACTCCTGAGAATGGAATAAAGAAATACGAAAATGGAGTAAAGCCAACAAGAAATTTATATCGTCCGTGGCTTAAAGATGGTATTAGGCTTGCACTTGAAACTGGACGTAGAAGGGAAGAGTTGATAAATCTTAAGTGGAATAAAATTATAGAAAGCGAAGGGGATAAATTTATTAAGGTAGAGGATTTCAAAGTAAATCATATACAAAGACGAAATACTGAAGATGAGAAGAAATTTATCTATATCCCTGTCACAGAATCACTTTTGAGATTATTAAAAGAATTGGGTTATGAAAAATACGAGAATACCGATAATTATATATTGGCTCCTGAAATAAAAATAAAAAGGAAAAGGTTTATGTCAGATAATCTTAGCCGTGGCTTCTCCCATTTCTACGATCAATTAGGTACAGGAAGGAAACTTACTTTAAAATGCTTAAGAAAAACATACATCACCTACCTAAAAATATATATGGGAGATGGAAATATAAAATCAATTACAGGACACTCCGATAATAGGGTGATTGATGATAGTTATACCGATGATAAAGAAATTGCAAAGGCAGTTGCTAGAAGATTTAGCATGTTTTCAAATGAATCTGGGAGGGTAGATGATTTAAAAGAAGTTCGTACTTCAACAAAAGGTAATAACCTAGAAAAAGATTTGGAGGTGTAAAATGAAAGAAAATATAAAATTCCCCGCTTTATTCCCCACTTTAATTAAAAATCCAGTTGTACAAAAGGAAATTCAAAGCTTAAATTTGAGCATAAAAAAATCCCGAAGTGCCTGTGTGTCAGTTACTTCGGGATGGTACCCCGGGCGGGACTTGAACCCGCACTGCCGCAATGGCAACAGGATTTTAAGTCCTGCGTGTCTACCAGTTCCACCACCAGGGCAAACCGAAAAAAAACTTCTCCTAAGAGAGTTTAATTTTGAGCGGAAGACGAGACTCGAACTCGCGACCCTGACCTTGGCAAGGTCATGCTCTACCAACTGAGCTACTTCCGCATTAATTAGAGTGCAAATATATTATGATTTTTTATATCTGCAAAAAAAAATTATTTTTTATTCTTATTAAGCATCCTTTTTATTTCGTTTAACTTCATTAAGGCTTCAACAGGGGTGAGCGTATCTATGTCAGTATGAAGGATATCATCGCGAATTTCTTCCAATAAAGGGTCGTTCAATTGAATAAAACTAAGTTGATAATTATCTTTAATTTCTTTTCTTACAGTTTTAGAAATTTGGTCGCTACTATGCGATTGTTCTAGTTTTTTAAGTAAATCTTCTGCTCTTTCAAGAACAGATTGAGGCATTCCGGCCATTCTTGCAACATGAATTCCAAAGCTATGTTCGCTTCCTCCTTCCGCAATCTTTCGCATAAACAACACCTTGTTCCCCAGTTCTTTCACTGTTACATGAAAGTTTTTAATCCTGTGGAGAGTCTTAGTCATTTCATTCAATTCATGATAATGTGTTGCAAAGAGTACTTTTGGGCGAAACAGGGGATGGTTATGAATATACTCAGCAATTGACCATGCTATCGAAATGCCATCGTAAGTACTGGTTCCTCTTCCAATTTCATCCAATAAAATCAAACTTCTGCTCGATATATTGTTTAGGATACTGGCAGTTTCATTCATTTCCACCATAAAAGTAGATTCACCTGAAGAAATATTATCAGATGCACCCACGCGGGTGAAAATTTTGTCCACAATTCCAATGTTTGCCTTTGCTGCAGGAACAAAACAACCCATTTGTGCCATCAACACAATCAAAGCAGTTTGGCGCAATAAGGCAGACTTCCCTGACATATTAGGACCAGTTAAGATGATAATCTGCTGTTCCTCGTCATTCAACAAAATTGAATTGGTGATATATTCTTCTCCAATAGGTAGGTTCTTTTCTATTACAGGATGGCGACCATCAACAATATCAAGTGAGAAACTGTCATTCATCGCAGGCTTTACGTAATTGTTTTCTTTCGAAATAACGGCAAAAGATAATAGTAAATCAAGCCGTGCTATAAGAGAAGAATTTAGTTGAATCGGATCAATATAGTCAAGCAGACTAATAACTAAGGAATTGAATAGCTGTTGTTCGATTTCCAGGATCTTTTCTTCTCCTCCTAATATCTTTTGTTCATATTCTTTCAGTTCTTCGGTTATATATCGCTCTGAACTCACCAATGTCTGCTTGCGTATCCACTCAGCAGGAACCTTGTTTTTGTGCGTATTGGTAACTTCAAGGTAATAACCGAACACATTGTTATATGATATTCTCAAAGAGGAGATACCAGTGTTCTCAATTTCTCTTTGTTGTATTTGCAAGAGGTAATCTTTCCCTGAAAACACCAGCTTTCGTAAATCATCAAGGGGTTCTGAAATTCCATCGGCAATTACATAGCCTTTTGAAATGAGAAGTGGCGCATCGGGATTCAACTCTTCTTGTATCCTTTTGTTAATGGTAGCACAACTATTCAATTGTTCACTAATTTTCTTCAAAGCACCCACAGGGCTTGCTGAAATTAGTTCCTTAACTTCTCCTATTGAGCGAAGGGCCTTTGCCAATTGCAATACTTCGCGGGGATTTACCTTCCCAACAGCAACTTTTGAAATAAGTCTTTCAATATCTCCAATTAAATGAATCTGTTCCGATAGTTTTTTCAGCAATTCATGTTGTTGTGAAAAGTAATCCACAATATCATGCCGCTCTTCTATCAATGATTTTTCTCTTAAAGGAAGTACTATCCATCTTTTCAGCAGGCGTGAGCCCATTGGTGTGGAAGTTCTATCAATGATATCAATCAAACATTTCCCTTTTTCACTTATTGGAGACAAAAGTTCCAGATTACGAATCGTAAACCTGTCTAACCAAACATATAAATCCTCTTGAATGCGCACAATCTTCTTAATGTGCATGGTTCTATCATGATTGGTTTCCGAAAGATAATGCATGGCAGCGCCGCAAGCAATAATGCCATTCTCAAGTTCATCTATTCCAAAGCCTTTTAAGGATATGGTTTTGAAATGTTTCAGTAATGTCTCGTTTCCAAACTCAAACGTAAACACCCAATCATCAAAGGTGTTCACATAATAACTCTGTCCAAATATTTCTGTGAATTCCTTCAGCTTATTTTTCTGAACAATTACCTCGCTTGGGCGAAAGCTTTGCAAAAGTTTATCAATATATTCAGTACTTCCCTGTGAAGTATAAAATTCTCCTGTTGAGATATCTAAAAAAGCAATGCCTGTGTATTTAGGCTGTAAATGAATGGCCGCCAGAAAGTTGTTTTCCTTATGTGTTAGTATCTTATCGTTATATGATACACCTGGAGTTACCAATTCTGTAACTCCTCTTTTTACAATGGTTTTGGTGAGTTTAGGATCTTCCAGTTGATCGCAAATTGCCACCCTTAATCCTGCCTTTACAAGCTTAGGCAAATAAGTGTCGATGGCATGATGTGGGAAACCGGCTAATTCGATAAAAGTAGCTGCCCCATTTGCACGCCTTGTTAGCACTATTCCTAAAATTGCAGAGGTTTTTACAGCGTCTTCTCCAAATGTTTCATAAAAATCGCCCACCCTGAAAAGCAGTAATGCATCAGGGTATTTCGCTTTAATTGAGGCATGTTGCCGCATCAAAGGGGTTTCTGTTGGAGTTGTATTTGAGCTTTTTGCCATAATTTGTTCTGGTTACAAAAATACGTCTTATTCTTAATTTTGCATAATATAATTCATCGCATCTTAAACTTTGAGTATTTTTGTCCCCTCAAATCAACCCATGCGCAAAATATCCAACGACGAATTAGGACGCTTTAGCTCCGAACAATACCAATCTGTGAAGAAGACCGATATTGTGGTGGTGCTCGATAATATCCGCAGTTTGAATAATATTGGCTCTGTCTTTCGTACCTCCGATGCCTTCCGCATGGGGCATGTCTACCTTTGCGGAATCACTGCCACACCTCCTCACAGAGAGATACAGAAGACCGCACTCGGGGCAACCGAATCTGTTGACTGGTCTCATCACGAGGATACTTTTAAGCTCCTTTCTGATTTAAAGACCCGGGGTTACACAATCGCCATCATCGAACAAACCGATCAAGCCGTTCTGTTGCACGATTTCATTCCAACAGAAGGAGGGAAGATTGCCCTTGTCTTCGGCAACGAAATTCATGGCGTTGAAGAGCATCTACTCCCACTTGCCGACGTAGCTATCGAAATTCCGCAGTATGGCACAAAACATTCCGTCAATATTTCCGTCAGTGCGGGCATACTCATCTGGCATATTTTCAACCTTGGCAACTATCAACAATATATATAGCACACCTTGATCTATCCTCTCCATTTCGAAGACAAAATCGGTTTCTCTCAAATCCGTGCCATCCTTAAACTCAAGTGTATGAGCGAGCCCGGCAAGAGGCATGTCGATGCTTTGCACTTCCTCAGCGAGCTACCTCTCATTCAGCAGAAGCTCGATCTCACCAATGAGTTCCGCTTATTGTTATTGTTCGATAAAAACCTCCCTTCCCTCCAAATAATCGACTGCACCGATGCCCTTTCACAAATAAACCCCATCGGAAGTTGGATTGATCAGGACACTCTATTCGATTTAAAACTGAGTTACGAGACTATCCGCGAGCTGGTTCTCTTCATTCAACTCTTAGATAAACAAAAATATCCCCTCATCACAGGTCTTTTAAATGAGATTGTGTTTCACGAGCATATCTACCACGAAATCGAGCGCATTATCGACGAAAAAGGAGAAATAAAATCCAATGCTTCCCCCGAACT
>CAIXTV010000020.1 GCA_903922465.1 uncultured bacterium | reverse complement strand
TCCTGCCATTCTTTACAATTCAATTACAACCGCATCAGGAACTGCTTATACATTAGATTATAATGTGGGTGCTACAAATATTTTAGCAAATGCTCCTACTGCTAATTTTAGTATAAGATTGAATAATTGTGTTGCTTCTACTACATCAGGCGTATTCTCAATTACTTATAACACATCAAATAAATATTATTGTAATAGCATTACTTGCTACGATACATCAGGCGTTCAAATTGTATTAGCGTCATCTGTTCCATTATTCGTAGGTGGTAGTCCAACGCTTACCAGTTCAACGGTGATAGTTCAAACATTTACACTTATTCGCAATTTTGCGTCAAATTATGTTTTAAGTTCAGTGGCAAGTTATTATTAAAAATATTTGAAATCAAAGTAAAACAAACAATTTAATTATATTTTTATTTTCTTATCTAATAATATAACATGAGTAAGAAAAACTCCAAGCTTGATTTAGTCAAAATCGCCGACACTTCCAGTGTTAAGAAGACGATTAATTTGAATTGTGCGTTAATGGAACTCGACAGCAAAATTGCCGAACTGGGTGATTTAAGTCACCTTGTGGACAATCCCAGTCTTGTATTACATGTATGTAATTTGGTTGAAAATATTTCCAAAGTTGTTTTAAGTGGTTTAGAGAAGAAAGATATTGTAATTAAAATAGTTGTTCGCCTATTTCCTGTTCTCAATAATGATGCGGATAAATTAAAAATGTCTAAACTAATTGACTTTATATGTAGTGTCGGAATTCTACATAAGGTTAGTAGCATTAGCGTGACACAGGGTGCTTGTGTCAATTTTTTAAAAAGGTTAGTATAACTATAAATAACAATAATTATTTAAGCACTCTAATAATAAATAATATCAATAAAGTATTTAGGAACAAAGCACTAAATACAAGTTTAGTCGTCATTAATAATTTTAGTTCCTCCAGCAATATATTACAAACTGTCGC
This sequence comes from uncultured bacterium, assembly GCA_903922465.1. Taxonomy (GTDB): domain Bacteria; phylum Bacteroidota; class Bacteroidia; order Bacteroidales; family CAIXTV01; genus CAIXTV01. Next base: position 7,695 of record CAIXTV010000020.1, on the reverse strand, counting down.
TACAGTTGTTCTTACGAAAGCAGGACTGAGTAAAACAATCATATTTCTTGTCATTTTGTTCTTATAATTTGTTAGTTGTCATTTTATATAAAATATATTTTTATATGAAATATTACAGTTTTTCTTTGTATAGTAGGATTTACGCTGTGGTCAAAGATAGCACAGCATCACCCATGCTTCCGACAGAAGTTGTTCCTTTTAAAGTATCAATTTTAACACTATCTGTTTTTAATTTAGAACATTTTACTTCACAACTGAAACCACAACTCGATATCCAATTAGCAGTTAAAGGATTATTTGCTTGATTAGGAAATTGGACGTCCACTCTAAAGGAAGTGTCTGATACATATGTACACTCAAAAGGATAGAATGACATTTTAGCAGTTCCATAACTCGATTGAAATATTTTTTTTAATCCAGTAGTTTCTAAAAACGCTGATGGTGCATATAATAATTTTTTGGTAATCGTACCTTTAAATAATGTGACAACAACATGACCTTCTATGTAATTTGAACCAAACGTTGTTACACCTGATGCAGTGGATGCAGTTGAAATTGCAAAATCGGAATTGTTATAGTTAGCATATTGTTGTATTGAATTAGTTTGATAAGTTGATGCATAAGCATAAACATAAGCATTCATGCAAGTATAATAGTGTCTAAAATCTAATATAGCAGTTTTAGGTGTGAAAGAATTGGAATCAATATTATTTGTTAAAAAATTACAATAAAAAGAAACTGTGAATGCTGATACGGACGATGCTCCTGAAAGTGTATTCGTTGTTGTTTGTGTCCCTAAATAAGGTGCTGTTAAATAATTGGGTGATTGAGAACCTGTTTCTGAAAATACAGGGTTGCCTATTGATGTTGCCGTGGTTTGTGAATATACAGCAGATCCATTATTAATTACAACTTTATTGTCAGCATATGCTTTAGCACTTGCAAGTGTTGCGGTGTCTCCTGTTGTAGCAAAGGTTTTAGCATTTGTAAGCGTTGTTGTATCTCCTAAGTCTGCATATGTTTTAGCCGTTGTAAGCGTTGTGGTGTCTCCTGATGTTGCTGATGTATTAGAGGCTGTTATTTGTGTATCAGTATATGCTTTTCCAGTAACTAAACTTGTATCTACATATTTTTTAGTTGATAAAGCATAGTCACTACTACTACTTGTCGTATCATTTACTGATGCAACTGAAGGTTGAGTTGTAAATAATACACCATTTACATTTGCTCTAAACATATTGTCAACTGTTAAATCAGCAAATCTATTATAACCTGTTGTATCAGTGAATTTATTGGTGCCTGAAAAAATGTTATTTTTAGTCAACATATCATCTGTATATGTTTTAGCGATTGTGAGTGTGTTTACGTCTCTTACGTCAGCATACCCTTTAGATTGGTCTAAGGCTGATAAACTACTTGCATCTACATATCCTTTAGTTGCTATACAATTTGTCGCAGAAGTTGCGGTTGTGATATAATTGGATGCTATTGTTGGTAAAGTTGTAAAATTAACACCAGTATCATTTGCTGACATCATATATCTAACAGTTATACCGCCTGTAAAGTTTTTCCCCCCTGAAACAGTATTAGCGTCAGTTAATATTTTAGCACAATTTGTATCTACATATTTCTTTGTTGTTAAAGCATAGTCACTACTACCACTTGTCGTATCATTTTGGGATGTAACATAAGGCTGACACTTGAATTGCACTGCAATGCCTGTAGCATCATTTTTACAATTCATTGTATCTTTGACAGATAGATTCGTATTAAATGTTGATGGTGCGTTGACGGTTACTGTATCAGTAGTATCTGACCCTAATACAGTATTGCCAGTGACAGACACATTATTTAAACTCGTTTCGCCTAAAACATTTAAAGTTTGGACGTTCTCTGTCCCAGATACATTTTCATTAACCAAATTTAAAGTCGTTACTGCTGTTGACATGAATAATTGTTGGGCATCTGATTTAGTAATAAATCCAGTTCCGCCTTTGAAGTCATTGAGGTTAAACATTATTATAATATATATAAATATAAAATAATTTCTTATTATATAATATAAATGTCTGTTTTAGCAATGAAACGAATGTACGCTCAAGAATTAAGAAATCTTTCCCTTCAGTCTAAACTTGTCACCGAGAATAATAATATTTGGAATGGTATTGACAGCACTTCAGTCATTAATCCTGCTCCCACTTCTACGCCATCCGCACAAGACCAGTTTTATAATCAGGCAACAATGGAATCCGAAATGGGTTCAATAGATACATCTAGACGAGTTGGTGAAAGTATTGCCGATTATCTTGGCAGAATGGATATTGCACAAAACGGTATTCAATCAGTTAGCGACCAGAAGGCTTTAGTAAATCAAAGAGTTATAAATGAATTGAAAAATAAGATTAATATGCTAACCAAGAACGCTGTAGTAACAGAGATGATTATCAATTCTAATGATTTCACGGATGGCGAGAAAATACACATTAATACTAATTGGGATACTTTTGCCAAGACAGTTGTTACTTCACCACCTGTTACAGTAACCTATTTTAATTACCAAGTGGATCAATTCTTTTATGGGAAAAATTATAGACCTGAACCTGAATACATCGCTGGTACTCCTTATATTAAAAAACAAGGGCGACCTCCTAAAGCAGGTGGAACACCTTACACACCCATTAAAGGAACACCCATTAAAGGGACACCTACTTCAGGAACTTCTTCTGGGTTTTTTGGTAATCTTTTTAACACACCAGCACCAGCACCAGCACCAGCAACTGGAACACCAGCAACTGGAACACCAGCAACTGGAACACCAGCAACTGGAACACCAGCAACTGGAACACCAGCACCAGCAACTGGAACACCAGCACCAGCAACTGGAACACCAGCACCAGCAACTGGAACACCAGCAGTTGTACCACCAGCAGTTTCACTTACACCTATGCGTAACGGCGTTTATGTTACCCAGTCACAAAATAGTTATCAGATGGCGTTGTCCATATCACCAGATAAATTTGTTTTAGTAAGAGATAAGAATTTAGACGAACATATTATGTTTATGCATGGTACACAAATTGTGGAATCGTACCGTGATCATTACAGACCTATAAAGTGGAATGAAGTTAGTTCTTTATTTACCAATTTTAAGAAACTTGCTAATTTGAAAGACTATATTGTGTCTAGACTATCAACCAATCCAGATCTAAAAATCGATCATTACAGTCCTTAAATATGCATTAAATATAAATATGTCATATTGTAAATTTATTTTCGTAACATATAGTAGAAATGGTTAAATTACCTCCACATATTCTCAAACTTATCGGAGAATATAAGTCTGAACTTGCTTTAAAACAATATCACCGTCACGGTCTGTTAAAACTGGTTGAATTTCTTTGTCCCATTTGTAAGCATAAAACCAATGCTTCGGCATTTGGTAGACACATGAAGTTCATTGAATGTAAACGATTACAGCAAATACTCAATGATATTAATAAAACATTAGAAATTAAGAAAGTTCCAGTACAAGATTTATGCTATGCGTTTTATAAATTGACTGTAGCAGAAGTAGATATGTACATAAGAAACGAAGATGAGTCGTTAATTCCTGACATTAATGTCGATGACATTTGGTAAAATTTAAATAAAAAATAATTATATTATTTTATTATATCTGTATAATAATATGACACTACGAAAAACGAATGGGTTTTGTAATCTTAAAATGGATAATGGCGGTTCTATTGCATCACACTTATTTGGTGTACCTGCTCTTACAGTGCCATTGCCTGGTTCTAACAAGTTGCCTCTTGTAGTAACAAATATGATCGCCAAGTTTCCCAACAATACGGTTAAACATATAGCCGTTAAAAGAACACCTCTTCCCAGTTTTGTGAATAAAGCAATGAATATTCTTACTTTAGGTCAATTCCAAAAAAATGTAGACGAACAAGGTATTGACACTTTGTTTCACTTGTATATGGAAGTGCAACTGGATAATGGGACTACTGTAATTATGGAAAAGAACTCTCGTTTAAATATGGAAATTGTGAAGCAGACAGCACCCAGAAAGGATACACAAGAAATATTTATTAGTCCATTTCCTAGTGGAATGACCATTAGAAGCATGATGGCAAATGTGGAGAAGTTATTTGGATTAAAGAAGTTGATTGCATATAGTGCTAAGAGCAACAACTGTCAGGACTTTGTGATGGGGTTATGCCAGTCTAATGGGTTTGGGACTGCTACCGATTTTCAATTTATAAAGCAGGATACAGCAACACTATTTAAAAACATGGATTACTTGCGGAAGATTAGTAATACTGTGACTGGATTGGATGCCAGTGTAAACCAAGTGATGAAGGGCGGTAAACTAACAAAAGGAGGCGGTGTATCATGGATTACCTTTGTAAAGCAACAACAGTTGCAACATAATTGTTCTTATAAGGAAGCACTGGTGATAGCGAGTAAGTTGTGGACAAAATAGTTGTTTTAATGATAATAGTTTTATTATTATTAAATTTGGAGAAATGGATGTATTGGATTCTATTTGTTAGTTCTATATAGTATATATATATCATCACTCTTATTATTATTATTTGTTTCTTTTTAAAAAGAATAAATAAACTATATGAAATACTATAAAAATAGTATCAATAGTACCAAAGTTGCCCGAATAATGAAAAGTCCCCATGAAGAGGTAATTAAAAATAGTTTATGAAAATCGGGCAACTTTGGTACTATTGGTACTTTTTTAAAACTACTATATAGAACTAAAAAATATAAAAATACAAATGATATATTAAACAATCTCATCGTCTTCCATTTCCAACATTTTGACCCAACCAATTATGCTATCACTGTTAACCCGCAACTTATTATGGTATTTACCCTTCCTTAAAATAAATCGCTTGATAAACATATTATTTTCAATTTTCTCAGTAAAGTTCTTACGATTATATTTCCTTTTGTCATTTTTAGATAAATTGTCGTAAAACGAAGACTTCTCAAATTCTTTAAAAATATCAGTTAGCATAATAGGTTCGCTGGTTTCATTTGGTTCAGTCTTATAGCATTCTCTAAACCAACCAAAAATGTCATCACTTGTTGCCATATATTCCTTACACATTTCAGCGCATCGTTTCGGTTGTTCTATAATTTCAAATTTATTAATTCTAAATAAATCAAATTTCTTTAACAATATCATAAACAATGCTTGTTTATATTGGGATTTAAAGTCATCCGTTTTATAAAATGAATTCTCAACATATACGTTTGTTTTATCAACAATAGAATTATAATTTTCTAGGGACACATACATGCTTTCAAACAATGCCATTCTCATTCGCCGATTCATTGCTTCATTTACTTCATCCAACAGTGGTTTATCATTACACTCAATTACAAGAGATAATTTTAAATTAATACTACATTTAGAAGAATACAAATCCCGAACATTAAGAGTTGGTGAACCAGTTAATTCTTTTAGCGTTGAACAGCATATCTTCTTTTTAGCATTGGGTTCTTGTGTGAGTGCAAATCTAATATTATGTAGATTAGCAACTTCAGGATTAGCACCGCTTTTAATTTCATTTAATAAAATATTACTTGGAAGAACATATCCGTAACTACCAACAGTCTTTAACATAAGAGAGTTAATAAGAGATTTACCATTACCACCTCTACCAGTAGCAATAAAACATTTTTCAATTTGTAGACCACATAATCCAGTCGCCAACACTGATAAATAATAATTTCTAATGTCATTATCTGGAAATATGTTATTTATAATAGTATCTAACTCTTGTACTAAATTAGGATTATATTTATCATCATAACTGTATCCGCAAGTTTTAGACATATAAAATGTTGGTTGAGGTTCAACAAAGTCCCCAATCTTTAAATCATATATCTTATTTTCAAATGCAAATAAATATGGATTATTATCAAGTTCAATGTTATGTGAAAGTTGAGTAATAAAATTTATTATATCTTCAATGATTGTTTTTCTTACACCTACTTTTCGGAGTGTATTAATGTTAGTTCTCAAAGCATTTACCTTTTCAATTTTTGCTTTAATGACATCATTGTTTTCAGTTGTTAAAGCAAGTTCTTTAGTAAATTCAATTGATTTTAAATTAGCATAGTTAAGCAGGTCAATGACGAATGTTTTATCCACAAAGTATGACAAGCATATATTTTTTGCTTTATCATCGTCTTTTTTCCAATAGACGCCGTTATACATGTAAACATACCCATCAACACAAATAAATAAATCCTTATATAACTTTACAAAATAATCAGCAATAAGACCAGATGTGAACATAGGATTAAATAAATCAGTTGTATCATTAGCAAATTTAACATTTACTTCTTTTTGTAATTTCATGAATAGTTCGCTGTTAGTATCTTTAGCAAATTTAAGAACAGAACCAAATGAAACTTTACCATTGGCGTTTGAAGCGCATTCTTTCCAAGATTTAACTAATCCATCGTAATCATAATGTCTTGGATAGTTCTGACATATTTTGTTATAAAAGTAAAACCCCGTTTCGTCACCGAATGTATTGTATAGTCCAAATCCAAGAATTACATAATCATTATAAGACGTGATATTATTTAATAACCCATGTGAAATACATTCTTCAAGCAACATTGTATTTTTGTTGTCTTTGTTTTCTTTGTTAGTAAGAGTAGTAATTGTTCGGACAATAGGAACATCCACTACAATATACTCAAAGCAATTAGCATCAAAGAATGATGTAATAATTGTATTATTAATAGAACCAGATTGCAACAATAATGGTCTGTCTTCATTTGGTTTACTTGTATTAATACATCTCATCTTTTTATTATTGCTATATACCGATTCATCAAATATTTGTTTATTTCTATCATTACAAACGTATTCAAATATATTGTCGCAACTATCAAACTTGCTCTTAATCAGAATATTGATATTCTCAACAAATTTCTTATTTGAGAATGTATTTGTTTTAATATTACTAACAAAATAGCGAACTGATAATTTTGCTTCATTATCGCCGATATTACTTGAGTGAGATGTTGCTTTAGCAATGTTAGGTTCAATATCGCAAATTGCCTTAATTCCTAAAGTTAAATATTCTAAAGTTCTTGCCTCAAATATTTCCACCAATCCAGTATTATAATCTTCTACTGGTAAATACGCTTCACAATCAAAATACATTTTACATTGTTTATTATTAGGCACAACCTCATAAAGTTGTTTTTTATCAGATATTCTTTTCACAAAGTCATCTGGAGAGCAGGTTGGAAAATCATTTCCAATGAAACTGTAAGTGTTTGGGCAAAAGGCAATAGTAGTGGTCATCGTTCTATATAGTATATAAAGATAAAAAATCTTTAAGTTCTTTTTAATTAAATATATATATCCATAATTCCTTAATTAATTAAATATAGAATTCCTAAATATAATTAATAATTAATCTCTCAAAATCTTTAAAAATTCACGCTGAATTTTCAACCATCCACATCGTTTTTTATTCTGTCTATTGTTAGATTCAACCTGCTTCTCAGGGTGTGCAATTTTGTATTTATAAATATGTATTTTATTTTGTGCATAAGTGGGGGACATTATTCCTATATATATATATTGCGAAGATAATTCTATATTGTTTTTCTTAGTATAGAATTATATGAACTAACAAATAT
>CAIXTV010000019.1 GCA_903922465.1 uncultured bacterium | reverse complement strand
TAGTTCATGTGATTGATATAATATATATCTTTACAGAGATATTTTCATTGTTAATATATGCTTTGGTTTTTATAGGAGCTGAAGCCATTTAATTTTTCAAAACCATAGCATCTTAAGGGGATGCAGGGATTTTATGTTTAAAGCCCAATCTGCATAGAATTATTGTATGGGTAAAAGTTTTTTGAAAAGGAAATTGTCTTAGTATTAACTTTTAAATGGAATAACAATGAAAAAGCAATCAATTATTTTAGTTTTAGTTGCAGTTATTGGGTTAGCTGCGCATAGTTTTGGACAAAATTATAGTAACATTCCCACTGATTCGATACATGGATATATCACCCCAGGTGGGTTGATGGATACTGTTTTTGATAATTTTGGGAATAAATATGGATTAAGGGATATTAAGATTGATAGTGTGAAAACAAGGAATGGAATGATGACAAAATCTAAGAAATTATGTACAGGTGGGTATTTTAATTTGTATTTCGAGGATGGAAGTGGCATGGAAGATACAAGTATGCAGGAAACAGTAAGAAGAAATGTAATATGCCAAGTGTTTACTGATATTTCAGCATTTATAATTTCACCATTATCAAATCCAATTAATCCATATAAAGTCAATATCTGGATTAGGGATATAAATCAAATTGTAACAAATCCGATTTTTTATGGAGTTTCAGGGGTTTCTACCCCTTTTTACAATGTGCCCTTTAATTATGTAAATTCAAATGGAGGAATTGCTGATAATGAAGTATGGAAAACTATTCACGCCGGCATTGATTCTTATATTGGGGTTTTACCTCCAATAATTTCGCAAGGAGGACAAAATACAACTGATGGGATAACTTTTTATCATGGGATGATGGCTTTTAATTTTAATGAATACTACCCTGGAATTTCGTATTATAATTGGAATACGGACTTATCATTGCCTAATGCTCCATCCAATTACTTTGATTTATATACAGTTATATTGCATGAGGCATTGCATACATTAGGATTTGTTTCATTAATAAATTCTGATGGTTCTTCAAAATTTGGGCAATACAATCCCTATTACTCTAGATATGATTTATTCTTGAAAAATGATTCACTAACTCAATATTTGATTACCAATGTTGGCAATTGCATTTTATATAATTATCATTTTAACACTGCTTTAAACCAATCGATATTGCATCCTGGATGTACCTCAATTTATCCTCAAGATACTTCTAATTGTCCAACTGCAATTAAATATGTAGGTTCTGATACTGTACCTGTATTTACCCCTGCTTGTTTTGAGGGACCAAGTAGTTTTAGTCATTTTGAAGACATGTGCTACCCATCTGGCTCACCTTATGGTAATAATAGGTATTTTGTTATGAGTAATTACCAATTAACAGATTCGTTGGGCACAAAACGATATTTAAAACCTGAAGAAAGAAAAGTGCTTTGCGATATTGGATATAATGTGGTTGACACTTTTGGTAATGTTTATAATCATAATAATTATAATTATAACAGTATTATCTGCCCCGGGATTGACGTTGCAGGAATAAACGATATCTTTTCTGGTTCGACAAATGTGACCTTGTCAATTTCCGGAATTTTATATAATGATTCAAATGCAACCTCTTTCGATTGCTTAGAAGATATATTTTACCCTGCTTCATCAATTTCAACAACATATGGAGTAGATACTACGACTATTTCATTCTCGAGTTCTGTTGGCGGAAATCATGTTTTACGTTATATTCCGATATCTTCCACCGGGAAAAGGGGGAATATAACTTATATCTTTATTTTTCTAGAAGACAAATTGTGTATGCCAAATTGCACTAATTTAATTAGAAATGGTAGTTTTGAAACTTTAGATTCAAATTATGACGATCATAATCCATTTATATTAAATCAGGTTTGTGGTTGGTATGCTGAAAGATTTACTCCTCAAATAAATTTTGATTCAATAACAGGGAATCATACAGCCTTGGTTAGGGCTGATCCGGGAAGTTTTGAGGATTCTTACCTTTTAAATGGAGGAAATTTAATACATGAAAGTATTGGCCAATTTATAAATCTCTACCCTGATAGCTTCCAACTAAGTTTTGATTATAAATTAGGATTTATTGACACTTTAAATAATAAACTCAGAAGATTTAATATTTATCTTTTAGACTCTAATAATAATAAGTTCTATATTGACTCCCTAATTGATTTAGATACAACATCTACTTTTGTTCACTATACTAAATTATTTCATCTTGGTAATGTTTATCAAAGAATTATTTTCGAGCCGCTTCAGGCATTTAATAGAGCTAGAATGTTTCTGGAATTAGACAATATATTACTAAATAAATCTATTCTAATAAATAATATTGGCATTTTAGGTTATAATTTTGCTTGTGATACTACAGTAATTTATAAGATTTCAAATTATACTCCATTGTTAACTTACACATGGCATATTGATCCTAATTGGGGAAGTATAACTTCAAATAATGACAGCTCAATTTTTGTTTATTGGTCGCCAATATCACTAATTACTGATGCCTATACTTGGGTAAGAGTTTGTGGATATGATTCAATTGGATGTAATCGATGTGATTCCATAAAAGTATATAATTGTTGCTATAAAGATTTTGAGAATTTAAATCATCCCTGGCTTTCTAATGATACAATTAATATTGAAGATACCCTTTCTGGTTCTATGTTTATCAACAACACACTAGTTATAAATGCCAATACTTTGATGTACAATGCCAACAACAATATGGGTCCTATGGCTAAAATCGTTGTAAAGTCGCCAAATGAATTGAAAATAAATAATTCATTTTTATTTTCAGCTTGCAATTATATGTGGGATGGAATATATATTGAACCTGGGGCAAAACTTAGTATTACATATTCAAGAATTCAAGATGCTATAAATGCTGTGGTTTCTACTAATTGCGGACAATATCACATAAACAATACTACTTTTGATAAAAACTATATTGATATGAAAATATCTGATTGTGATACCAATTTGCATAGCTCATTAATTAGGACAATCTTTGACTGTACAGCCAATTTAATAAGCCCTCATAGCGGAGAAAAGACTATCAAAGGTTTGGATATTTCAAATGTCAATGATATTTCAATTGGCGAACAAGGATTTCCGACAGGTATTAGCGGGCAGGTTGGTGATAAAAATTACTTCCAGAATTTGCATTCAGGCATTTATAATTTAAATTCTAACCTGAAGGTGTATAATACTAATTTCTATAATATGTTGACCAATGCTTCTCCAAGTAATAATTATACTTACTTTGGAACAGGCATTTTTTCAGCCAATAATACTACTAATGCAACTCTACTAAATATTGGAGAGGTTACAATTACCGGGGCATATTCGCATAATTCATTTGTAAATTGCCCTACTGCTGTTTGGGCTGATAAAATGCAGGAAGTAAATATTATGAACGATACATTTAACAATTGCATTAATGCCGCTATCATATTTAAATGTTTGAATTTACCAATAAATATTACCTTTAATTATGTCTACGATACAGATACAGCTTTTAGAATTGTGGAATTTAAGGGAAGTACGGTTGATATTTACCATAATTATTTTCGTGATGTGCAAAATTGTATTCTAACCCGAAATGCATATCCAAGCACGGTTAATTATTTTCGGATTCAGAATAATGTGATGAATTATCGTAATTTTAGTGCTGTAGGTAGCATGAATTATGGAATTGATGTTTGGAATGTTAAAGGTAATTTATATGACCAAAGTAAATGTTTGCAAATCTACAGGAATAATATTACTTATGATTTTACGCCTCCACTTACCTCAGCCAATAAATTTGTTGGAATTAGGGAATATAGTTGCAATGCTTCTTATGTGAAAGAAAACCGCATTGAATATGATTCTACTTTAAGTTTAGACAGTACAAAAAGCAAATATAGTATTGGTATGAAGTTTATACAATCTCCTCGTAGCACAGTTTGTGGCAACTTTATATACCACACCGGACAAGGAATGTTTTTTGAGGGTTATACCGGAAGCAATATCAATCATAACGAATTATATAAATGTTTCTATGCAATTGAATATAATAATGCGCATATTGGCAATCAAGGGAGTGATAATCCTAAAACTGTGAATAAGAATTATTTTTGGGACTATCGTAATCCAACATATGTTACATGGATGCATGGTACTGTTGATTCTACTAAGTGGTATTATTATTCTGCTGGGATTTATAATGAAAAAATTGAGGCAAGTCATTTACCAATTTCACCAATATCAGGAGTTGCTATCTATAGCCCTGATCAAATACCTGATTGTAGAATTGATAATGGGATACCTCCTTATCCTAATCCAACATTAACATTAGAAGAAATAGCAAATCAGGAAGTACAATATAAAAATGATGAAGAAATGTTTCGATATTATGAAGCAAGATATTTTTGCGGCAGTATACTGTTGCAGCCAGATTTGTTAGATTCATTAAAAGAAACGGCTAATGATTTTTACGCTGAGCTCGAAAATGAAAATGTTTTTCTTGAAGAAAATTTCTATTTAAAGTTAATTGAAGAAAAATATGACTATGCAAAAGATGAATTAGACAAAATAGACTTGAATGATAGTACTCTTGAGGTTTATTATACTCTTGCATCTGTAGCTCCTATATTTTTAAATTCATGGGCATTAGAAGAAGAAGTTATCAGTTCGAGTGATACCAGTATTTTACAAGATATAGGAAAGGGTAATCTTTTTTTAGATGGAAATGCTGTAGCGGCTGCTTGTGTTATGCTAAATTGGGATTTGCCAGTGCCAATTGAAGAACAGAGTCTATTGCCAAAAATCAACAAAAGGCAAGCTTCATTCCATGAAATATACCCAAATCCAGTAAATGAAATAGCGACATTAGAATATTTTTTACCTTACGATAATGCTGTTATAAAAATTACGGATATTTTGGGAAGAGTTATTGCAAGTTACAGTATCAATTCTAATGAAACTTTTTTTAGATTTAGTGTGAAGGACTTAAATGAAGGAGTTTATTTTGCTAATATTGAACAAAATGGGACTAATTTATTTAGTTGTAAATTTGTAGTAATAAAGTAATATTAGACGACTATTTTTTGAATGTTATAATTCACGACAAAAAGAAAATGAAAACTAGTTATAATCTAATTCGAAAGACTTGCTTCATTTTCTTTTTGTTATATTATAATCTTTTGTATTCTCAAACTAATTTAGTCCCTAATAATAGCTTTGAATATACAAATGATTGTTCTGGAACAAATATAATAAATGCGATTCCTTGGTTTGCACCAACAACTTCTTCTGACTATTTAAATGCTTGTTTTTATTCATCAGCTCCAATACCCTGTGGTGGTGGAGGGGTTCCTAACAATTTAAGGGGATATCAGGAGGCCCATTTCGGACAAGCTTATGCAGGTATTAGTTTATGTGAATTAGGTGCTCCTTATGGTGGATATCGTGAATACATTGAAGTAAAACTTCTTGATACCTTAAAAACAGGTAATATTTATTGTGTAGAATTTTGGGTATCTCTTACTCGATTATGTTTTGGCTTAGTTCCAATAGGAATTGATGCTATCGGTGCATATTTTTCAGCAGATACTCTGAAATATGGCTTAAATGACACCAGTGCTGTTTTTAATGTTATTCCTCAGATTCAAAATCCTGAGTGGAATATAATAACTGATACAACCAACTGGATAAAAATAAGAGGGTGGTTTGTTGCTCATGGTGGAGAATCTTACATGACTATTGGTAATTTTAAGAGAGACGAAAATACTCATACATTAGTCGCCTATACAAATACACCTGGTAGTAATGCTGATGGACCTGCATTTTACTTTATAGATGATGTTTCAGTAATGGAATGTGATACTACTAAGCCTTTGTCTGGAGATAATATTATTAATGTATATCCTAACCCTGTGGAAGATGAGCTTACTTTGGAAGCAAAAGGTAATACATTGCCAATAGAATTTGAGATATACAACACCATAGGTCAG